>NZ_JBEXXO010000018.1:0-205741 GCF_040630435.1 Streptomyces sp. NPDC005803
CGCAGGACGACGAACATCGACCCGGGTCCGCTGCGTACCCGCGGAACGTTCGTCGTTTGAGGAGACGCCCCGGAGGGACCCCGGACCCCCACCCAGCGGCAGGGGCGCACCCCGCGGGGCAGGCCGCACCCATTGAGCCCGTCCGGCGATTGAGGACGGAACCCCGCGCCCCGGACCGGGGCGAACAACGGGCCCGCCCCGGACCACCGCACCCCACGGAGCGACCCGCGCCCCGGAGGACCACACGCCGCCCGCCCAAGGGCACCGTTTTGACCCGTCCGGGGCAGGCGGGTAGTCTCTGGGGTTGTTATACGTATTGGCTTCGTCGTTCTCACGCGAAGGGCCTTACGTAGGTTCTCTGGAGCAGTTACCAGTGGCTCGCATACGGGCAGCGTCCCCGGCATTGTGAGCCCCAGCTGCATGATCGCTTCAGAGGTGCCATGTGTCTGGACCTCATCCACTGAAGAAGCGAAGGCTACGAAGTGCGTACGTACAGCCCCAAGCCCGGCGATGTCACTCGCCAGTGGCACATCATCGACGCGCAGGACATCGTCCTGGGCCGTCTGGCCACCACGGCTGCGAACCTCCTCCGAGGCAAGCACAAGGCGATCTACGCCCCCCACATGGACATGGGCGACTTCGTCATCATCATCAATGCCGACAAGGTTCACCTGTCCGGCAACAAGAAGACCCAGAAGATGGCGTACCGCCACTCCGGGTTCCCGGGTGGTCTCCGCTCCGTCCGTTACGACGAGCTGCTGGCGAAGAACCCCGAGAAGGCCGTCGAGAAGGCCATCAAGGGCATGATCCCCAAGAACACCCTGGGCCGCCAGATGATCTCGAAGCTGAAGGTCTACGCGGGCGACCAGCACCCGCACGCTGCGCAGCAGCCGGTCCCGTACGAGATCACCCAGGTCGCGCAGTAGTTCCGGCCTCCCCCCAAAGACGTAAAGAAAGATCTGAGGAGAATCGTGGCCGAGACCACTGTTGAGACCCCCATCGAGGGCACCGAGGGCGAGGAGACCTTCGCCGAGGTGACCACGTTCGAGTCGGAGGTCCCCGTCGAGGGTGAGTACACCTCCGAGTCGCTCGCGGGCCGCTTCGGCGACCCGCAGCCCGCGGCCGGCCTTGGCCGTCGCAAGAACGCCATCGCCCGCGTCCGGATCGTTCCGGGCACCGGCAAGTGGAAGATCAACGGTCGCACCCTTGAGGACTACTTCCCCAACAAGGTGCACCAGCAGGAAGTCAACGAGCCCTTCAAGGTGCTCGAGCTCGACGGCCGTTACGACGTCATCGCCCGCATCTCGGGTGGCGGCGTCTCGGGTCAGGCCGGCGCCCTGCGTCTCGGTGTGGCCCGCGCGCTGAACGAGGCGGACGTGGACAACAACCGCGCCACGCTGAAGAAGGCCGGCTTCCTCTCCCGCGACGACCGTGCGGTCGAGCGCAAGAAGGCCGGTCTCAAGAAGGCCCGTAAGGCCCCGCAGTACAGCAAGCGCTAAACCGCCTGCTCAAACGCGTTACACGTTCGCCCCGGCGGCACTCTTCGTGCTGCCGGGGCGTTCGTTTATTGACAGCCTCGGGCATATAACGACATAAGGCGTTCATAGGCTTGTTGCTTACTTGGTCTGATTTTTTTGCGTTTCGGAGCACCTTCGGAGGACACCAGTGGGACGACTCTTCGGCACGGACGGCGTGCGCGGCGTCGCCAATGCGGACCTGACGGCCGAGCTCGCGCTCGGCCTCTCGGTCGCGGCGGCGCACGTACTGGCCGAAGCAGGCACCTTCGAGGGCCATCGGCCTACGGCCGTGGTCGGCCGCGACCCCCGCGCCTCCGGAGAGTTCCTGGAGGCGGCCGTGGTGGCCGGCCTGGCCAGCGCGGGCGTCGACGTGCTGCGCGTCGGAGTACTGCCGACCCCGGCCGTCGCCTACCTCACCGGCGCCCTGGGCGCCGACATCGGCGTGATGCTCTCCGCCAGCCACAACGCCATGCCGGACAACGGTGTCAAGTTCTTCGCCCGCGGCGGGCACAAGCTCGCCGACGAGCTGGAGGACCGCATCGAGACGGTCTACGAGCAGCACCGCACCGGCGAGCCGTGGGCCCGTCCCACCGGTGCCGGCGTGGGCCGGGTCAACGACTACGTCGAGGGCTTCGACCGTTACGTCGCCCACCTCATCGGGGTGCTCCCCAACCGGCTCGACGGCCTGAAGGTCGTCCTGGACGAGGCGCACGGCGCCGCCGCCCACGTCTCGCCCGAGGCGTTCGCACGGGCCGGGGCCGAGGTCATCACGATCGGCGCCGAGCCGGACGGCCTGAACATCAACGACGGCTGCGGCTCCACGCACCTGGCGCTGCTGCGCGCCGCCGTCGTCGAGCACGGCGCCGACCTCGGCATCGCCCACGACGGCGACGCCGACCGCTGCCTGGCCGTGGACGGCGCGGGCGAGGAGATCGACGGCGACCAGATCCTGGCCGTGCTGGCCCTCGCCATGCGCGAGGCCGGGCAGCTGCGCAAGGACACCGTGGTCGGCACCGTGATGTCGAACCTCGGCTTCAAGATCGCCATGGAGCGCGAGGGCATCCAGCTCGTCCAGACGGCCGTCGGCGACCGCTACGTCCTGGAGTCGATGAAGGCCGAGGGCTACGCCCTGGGCGGCGAGCAGTCCGGGCACGTCATCGTCCTGGACCACGCCACGACCGGCGACGGCACGCTGACCGGTCTGATGCTGGCGGCCCGGGTCGCCGCCACCGGCCGTTCGCTCGCCGAGCTGGCCGGTGTGATGGAGCGCCTGCCGCAGGTCCTCGTCAACGTGCCGGACGTCGACAAGTCCCGCGTGAGCACCTCCCCGGAGCTGGCCGCGGCCGTCGCCGAGGCGGAGGCCGAGCTGGGCGCCACCGGCCGGGTGCTGCTGCGCCAGTCGGGCACGGAGCCGCTGGTGCGGGTCATGGTCGAGGCGGCCGACATCGAGCAGGCGCGCGCGGTGGCCGGACGGCTGGCCGACGTCGTGAAGTCCGCGCTGGGCTGACCGGTGCGAGGGGCGGGCGCGCCAGGCCGGTGCGCCCGCCCTCGTGCTCTGCGGGTCGGGGCGGATGGCCGGGGTGCGGGGGCCCGGGTGTCCGCCCGTCGCGCTGCTACGCGTCCGTGGGGGCGGTCGGCTTCGTGTGGGCCCGCTGGTGATGCCGGGTCGTCCGCCAGAGGGCCTTCTGCGCCAGCAGCGTCAGCGTCCCCGCGAGCACGATGCCGCCGAGGTTCGCCAGCAACTGCTGGACGGAGCCCGTCATCTGGCCGTAGTCGCGGTAGCTGAACGCCACCGCCGCGTTGGCCGCGGCCGGCACGGTCGTCACCGAGATCGCGACACCGATCAGGGCTCCGGACTTCGCCGAGGTCAGGGAGAGCGTCCCGGCGATGCCCGCGAGGAACGCCACCACGAACGACATCCAGTCCGGCTGCCAGACGAACGCCGTGTTGGGCCGGTCCGCCTCGACCATCGCGGCGTCGAACAGTCCGAAGGCGTTCATCAGCCAGGCGAAGCCGACCGTCAGCAGTATGGCGGCGGCGAAGCCGCCGATCAGCGCCCACAGGGAGCGCCCCACGAGACGCGGAGCGCGCTGCACGAGTGCCGTGGAGATCCCCGCCAGCGGCCCGAACTCCGGACCCACCGCCATCGCGCCCACGATCAGGATCGCGTTGTCGAGCATCACACCGCAGGCGGCGAGCATCGTCGCGACCGCGAGGAACGCCACATAGGTGGCGCTGAACGTCGAGTCGTCGTGCGTGGCCTCCACGAGCTCTTCCCACAGCACCGCGTCCGCACCCTCGCCCGGTGCCTCCTCCTCGGCCCGGTCGGCGCGCTTGGAGAGCGTCAGGTCCAGGTTCTCGACGGTGATGGCCCCGTACGTGTCGACTCCTATCCGGCGCAAGGCAGCGATCAGCTCGTCGCCCGCCTCGCGCGCCACGTCGCACAGCACCATGTCACCGACCGGATCACGCGCGACCCCCGGCAGCACCACGAGATGGGCGGTGCCGACGGTCCGCTCCAGCAGGCTCGTCACCTCGTCCGTACGGTCGGCGGGGACGAGCAGGCGCAGATGAAGCACAACGCTCCTCGGGAGGGGGCAGGTGTGACGGGCGGCGTCAGAGTTTACGCAGGGACAGTCGCTGGACCTTGTGGTCGGGTCCCTTGCGCAGGATCAGCGTGGCACGGCCACGCGTCGGCGCCACGTTCTCCACCAGGTTGGGCTTGTTGATGGTCCGCCACATCGTCGCCGCGTACTCCATCGCCTCCGCCTCGGAGACCTGGGTGTACTTGCGGAAGTACGAGGACGGGTCCTGGAACGCGGTGGCGCGCAGCTTCCGGAAGCGGTTGAGGTACCAGGTCTCGATGTCCTCGGGGCGCGCGTCGACGTACACACTGAAGTCGAAGTAGTCCGCGAGCCCGACCCGGGTACGGCCGTCCTTGCCGGGCAGGGCCGGCTGGAGCACGTTCAGGCCCTCGACGATGAGGATGTCGGGACGCCGTACGGTGAGCCGCTCGTCCGGCACGATGTCGTAGATCAGGTGCGAGTAGACGGGAGCCGTCACCTCGTCCTTGCCCGCCTTGATGTCGGCGACGAAGCGGGTCAGGGCGCGCCGGTCGTACGACTCCGGGAAACCCTTGCGCGACATCAGGCCGCGCGCGTGGAGCTCCTTCATCGGCAGCAGGAACCCGTCCGTGGTGACCAGCTCCACCCGCGGGTGCTCCGGCCAGCGGGCCAGCAGCGCCTGGAGGATACGGGCACTGGTGGACTTGCCCACCGCGACACTGCCCGCGACCCCTATGACGAACGGGGTCCCGCGCTGTGCCCCGTGCCCGTTGCCCGCGTCCCCGAGGAACGTGTTCAGGGCGCCGCGCAGTCCGGAGGTGGCCTGGACGTACAGATTGAGGAGTCGCGAGAGCGGCAGGTAGACGTCCCGCACCTCGTCGAGGTCGATGACGTCCCCGAGCCCCCGCAGCCGCTCCACCTCGTCGGCGGTCAGCGGCAGCGGCGTCTTGTCGCGCAGCGCGCTCCACTCCGCCCGGGAGAGGTCGACGTACGGCGTCGCGGCGGGCTCGGCGCGTCGGTTCGTGCTCCGTGTCGGCGAAGAGATCACGGTTTCATTGTCGCGGGAGTTCGAACGGAGTGGGGGGTGGGGTCGGTCACGTGGGGGACGGGCGCCGGGTGCGGGACCCCGGCAAACGGAAAGGCCGGCCCGGCGCCCGGGGCGCCCGGCCGGCCTGATTCCGGAGTGGGGACTCAGCGCGTAGCGAGCCGCCCGTCATGTGCCGCCCGCGGTGAGCCCGTGCTCCTGGGTTCGGCCCGCGCGGACCTGGTCCGTACGCGACGTGGCTCGTACGCGACGTGGCCCATACCGGGCCTCGCCCGTACTCGACCTGATCCGTACCGGACCCGGCCCGTACCGGCCTAGTCCGTGCCGGACTCCATCGCGGCGCGGTCCAGCATCTCGTCGGCGTCGGAGACCTCGCCGCGGGAGGCGATGGCTTCGGCGCCGCCCTCGGGCAGGGTGCCGATCAGGCCGGTGGCGGCGGCCTGGGCCGCGCCGATGGCCGGGTTGGCGGTGCCGATCAGACCGAGGCCCGCGTACTGCTCCAGCTTGGCGCGGGAGTCGGCGATGTCGAGGTTGCGCATGGTGAGCTGGCCGATCCGGTCGACCGGGCCGAACGCGGAGTCCTCGGTGCGCTCCATGGACAGCTTGTCCGGGTGGTAGCTGAACGCCGGTCCCGTGGTGTCGAGGATCGAGTAGTCCTCGCCGCGCCGCAGCCGCAGCGTCACCTCGCCGGTGACGGCCGTGCCGACCCACCGCTGGATCGACTCCCGCACCATGAGCGCCTGCGGGTCCAGCCAGCGGCCCTCGTACATCAGCCGGCCCAGACGCCGGCCCTCGTTGTGGTACTGGGCGAGGGTGTCCTCGTTGTGGATCGCGTTGACCAGGCGCTCGTACGCGGCGTGCAGCAGGGCCATGCCGGGGGCCTCGTAGATGCCGCGGCTCTTGGCCTCGATGATCCGGTTCTCGATCTGGTCCGACATGCCCAGGCCGTGACGGCCGCCGATGGCGTTCGCCTTCATCACCAGGTCGACGGCGGAGTCGAACTTCTCGCCGTTGATGGTGACCGGGCGGCCCTGGTCGAAGCCGATCGTGACGTCCTCGGTCGCGATCTCGACCGAGGGGTCCCAGAACTTCACACCCATGATCGGGTCGACGGTCTCCACGCCGGTGTTCAGGTGCTCCAGGGTCTTCGCCTCGTGGGTGGCGCCCCAGATGTTGGCGTCGGTGGAGTACGCCTTCTCCGTGCTGTCGCGGTAGGGCAGGTCGTGGGCGACCAGCCACTCCGACATCTCCTTGCGCCCGCCGAGCTCCGTCACGAAGTCCGCGTCGAGCCAGGGCTTGTAGATCCGCAGGTGCGGGTTGGCGAGGAGACCGTAGCGGTAGAACCGCTCGATGTCGTTGCCCTTGAACGTGGAGCCGTCGCCCCAGATCTGTACGTCGTCCTCCAGCATCGCCCGCACCAGGAGCGTGCCCGTGACGGCGCGGCCGAGCGGCGTGGTGTTGAAGTACGCCCGCCCGCCCGAGCGGATGTGGAACGCCCCGCAGGTGAGCGCGGCCAGCCCCTCCTCGACGAGCGCCGCACGGCAGTCGACCAGACGCGCGAGTTCGGCGCCGTAGGCCTTGGCGCGGCCGGGCACGGAGGCGATGTCGGGCTCGTCGTACTGACCGATGTCGGCGGTGTAGGTGCACGGGACAGCGCCCTTGTCGCGCATCCACGCGACCGCGACCGAGGTGTCGAGGCCGCCCGAGAAGGCGATGCCGACGCGCTCGCCGGTGGGCAGGGAGGTGAGGACCTTAGACATAGGAAGATTATGCATCATCGCGCATGTTCATGCAACGTGGCGCGGATCAGGCCCCCCTCCGGGTCGGCGAGGGGCCGGTCACGGGAGAAGTGCTTCACCCCACCGTCAGGACCGCGTTCCCCCGCACCCGGCGCCCGCGGATGTCCGCGATGACCTCGCCCGTGCGCGACCAGTCCCGCACCGAGCCGATCTCCGGGTGGAGACGGCCGCCCGCCACCAGCCGGACCAGGGTGGCGAGGTCGGCGGCGTACGTGGTGTCCGCGCGGGTGTAGTCGAAGTGCGCGATACGGGCCTGGGCCGGGCCCTTGAAGAAGTCGAAGAAGTCCAGCGTGGACGGGGTGCGGCTCGCCTGGCCGAACCAGACCAGCAGACCGCCCGGGGCCAGCCGGGCCAGGGCGGTGGGCAGCACGTCGCCGCCCACCGATTCCAGCACGATGTCGTACGGTCCCCCGGCGTCGGCCGGTGACGTCACCACCGCGGCCGCGCCCAGGTCCAGCAGCCTCGCCCCGCGCTCGGGCGTCGAGCTGACCGCCGTCACCGCCGCGCCCGAGGACGCCGCCAGCTCCGTGACGTAGTGGCCGACGCCCCCGCTCGCCCCGGTGACCAGCAGCCTCCGCCCCGCCACGGGACCCGCCGCCCGCAGGAGGCGCAGCGCGGTGATGCCCGCCAGGGGGAGGGCGGCCGCCGTGACCGCGTCGACGCTGTCCGGGAGTTCGGCGATGCTGTGGACGGGGACCGCGACGCGCTCGGCCCACCCGTACGCGGGCGGGTGCGCCACCACACGGGTCCCGGCCGCAGGGCCCGTACCGTCGGCCGCGGCCCGCAGGACCGTCCCCGCGACGTCCTTGCCGGGCCGCCAGCCCGCCCAGCGCCGGTCGAGCTGCCCGTCGAGCTGGAACGTCTCCCCCCGGTTGACCGAGTACGCCTCCACCGCGATCAGCGCCTCGTCGGCGGCGGGGACGGGTTCCGGCACATCGCCCAGGAGAACCGTTCCGCCGGTCGTGGACGTGGCCGTGGTTTCGGGCGTGGGCGTGGTCGTGGTCGAGGTTTCGGGCTCGGTGTCGGGAAGTAGTGCCTGCATCGGATGCCCTCCCCCTACGCGAAGACGACGGTCTGCGCGTGCAGCGTGTCGAAGTGCTCGCGGACGGAGGCGATGCGACCGCCCCGCACCGTGAACACGGCCAGGCAGTGCTGGTCGTACCGGGCCCCCTTGCGGGTCAGCCCGCGGGTGTTCCACTCCGCCAGGACCCGCTCGCCCTCGGCGATCACGCCCTCGCACTCGATCTCCATCGACTCCGGCACCAGCCGGGCGACCATCTGCGCCACGAAGGAGCCGAAGATCTCGTCAGGGCCGGTCCAGGTGCCCGACACCGGCAGGTCCCCGGCGAGCGTCCAGGTGACGTCGGCGTCGAAGAAGGAGCGCAGCCGCTCCTCGTCGCTTCCCGACGCGAGGGCGTCCATGTAGTCGAGGACGACGTCCTTGGGGGTGGGGGTCTGCTGCGTGCTGTCCATGGCTGGGTTCCTTGTCCGGTGTGCTCCGCTGACCCCTGAAGGCTAGGAAGGGGAGGGGCGCGCAGGGAAAGACCTCTTCTCGATCGCTCCAGAACCGTTCGGCATCGCCCCAGCTCAGGGCGGCTCGTATGCTGCTGCGCATGTCAGAACTGCGGCGTCTGCGCTACTTCCTGGCGGTGGCGGAGGAGCGCAACTTCACCCGCGCCGCCGAGCGGCTCCACATCGCCCAGCCCGCCCTCAGCAGGCAGATACGCGAGCTGGAGCGGGAGTTGGGCGTCCAGCTCCTCGACCGCACCACCCACTTCGTCGAACCGACCGAAGCGGGAACGGTGTTGATGGAGCGCGGAGCCGCCCTCTGCGAGGACGCCGACCGGCTCTGGCGCGACGTGCGCGGCTTCGCCGGTGGCGAGCAGGGCACGCTCGCCTTCGGGTACAGCATGAGTACGAGTTACGAGACGGCCCCCGCCCTCCTCGCCGCCCTCGCCGAACGCCTGCCGGGTCTCACCGCCGCCACGCACCTCCTCCCCACCGCCGAGATCCTCGCCGGTGTCGCCGACGGCACCCTCGACGCCGGCCTGGTCCGCTGCCCGCCGCCCACGCCCGAGCTCGTGCGGACGCTCGTACGGCTGGAACCGCAAGGCGTCCTCATGGCCGCCGGTCACCGCCTCGCCGCCCGGCCCGTCGTCGCCCCCGCCGAACTGGCCGACGAGACGCTGCTCCTGCACCCCCGCGAGGCCAACCCCGGCCACTACGACGCGATCATCGGCATCCTCGACCGCGCCGGTGTCAGCCCGCGCCTGATGCTGCGCCCGCTGTCGTTCGACGCCGGCCACACACCGGTGGTGCGCGCCGCCGCCGTCTCCGTGGTCGGCCGGTCGGCCGCGTCCAGCCTGCCCGCGGAGCTCGTGTGGCGGCCGCTGTCCGGGGGAGCCGCCATCGAACTGCACCTGCTGACCCGCGGGCGGGGCGCACGTCCCGTCGTGGCTCAACTCCTGCGTACGGCACGCGAGACGGCCCGGTCCGGCGGCTGGCTGCGGTCACCGGACGCGGCGACTACGCCGTAGTGGCGAGGGCCCACCGGCTCGTACGCGCGGGCTCCGTACGGGGAACGGCTCCCCGCCCGGCTTCGCCCCGGGCGCCCGGCACTAGTTCCACGGGTCGGTGAACGACCGGCCGGGCACCGGCTTGGCGATGAGCGCTATGGGGACGAAGAAGTTGACCTGGCCGATCGCGAACATCAGCGTGGCGAGGGCCTTGTCCTCGTAGTGCTCGGCCGCCTGGGCGAACAGCTCGTCGGAGACCCTCTCGCCGTCCGCCGACGGCCGCAGCACGGCTTCCACCAGTGCCAGAGCGGCACGCTCGGCACCGGTGAAGTACGGCGAGTCCTGCCAGGACGCCACCGACGTGATCCGTTCCTCCGACTCCCCGGCCTTGCGCAGGGAACCCGTGTGCAGCACGGTCAGGTAAGTGCTGCCGACGATCTGGCCGGCCCGCAGGTGGACCAGGTTGATGGTGGACCGCGGTACCGACCCGTTGCCGGTGACCCTGAACAGTGCCGCCGACACAGCCGCCAGCTCGGGGACGAGCTCGGCGGGGTCCTCGGACATCCGGGGAGCCATCGGGAGCTCTGCCGTGATCGCACGTGTTTCCATCGTCGTCTCCTCAGTTGTTCCTGTCGCTGTCACCGCACTGACGGATCGCGCGGGAGAGATGTGACCGGCTGACGGAAGAGGGCCGGAAACGGCTCGCGGCCGGAAGGCGCCCCGCTCTACGTCATGACGAAGCGGGAAGACGGGAGACGGCTGCTGCACGCCTGCCGGAACACCGAGGTGCGGGCCGGGTAGAACCTCGTTCTGCCGGTACGGCGACGAGACCCGCGCCGACGGCATGACCGGCGAGCCGTCCAGGTGCGGCGCCGAGTCCCAGGACGGACGCGACTCGTCGCCTGGCCGAGGACCGGTGACGGCCGGCCGGCCCCCGGCGTCGGCTACGGGTGCGTGAGCGCCTGTTCGAGGAGGCCCTGAAGGACGCGCTGCTGTTCAGGGCTGAGGCCGGACAGCGGCGAGTCCTGGGCGAGGAGTTCGAGAAGCCGTTCGCGGGCCGCGCCACCCGTCGCGGTGAGGAAGAGGTGCTTGGCGCGGCGGTCGGTGGGGTGTGCGCGACGCTCGACCAGGCCCTGCTTCTCGAGCTTGTCGATGACGAAGGTGGCGTTGGAGGGCTCGCAGCTCATGCGCTCGGCGAGCTCACGCATGGTCATCGGCCCGGTCATCTCCCGCAGTGCGGTCGCCTGGGCCGCGGTGAGGCCCAGCGGGACGGCGCGGTGGCGTACGTGATCGGCGATCTGCTGGGCCAGTCCGTTCACCAGGCCGCACAGTTCCCGTTCGGCGACGGCGTGCGGTTCCACGGGCTTCGTCATGCGTCCCACTCTAGCAAGTCCATCAAGTGAGTATATTTCTAGCTTGCATGGTTCAAGCTTGATGCTTATGGTGAGGGTGCCGCATCCGAGGGGTGGGGCGACCACCCGCCGGACGAAGGGGAGAGGGACCGTGAGGTATTCCATGGGGGACCGGGACGCGCTGCGGCGGCCGGCCGGTGTCCGTTCGTTGCACCTGGGCGACACGAAGGTGTCCTACGTACCGGACGGGGCGGTGCGGCTGCGGCCGCGCGATCTGCTCCCCGACACCACCGGCGAGGTGTGGGAGGGGCATCCCGAGTTCCTGGACGAGTCCGGCAGCCTCGTGGCGAGCATCGGCGGCCTGCTGGTGGAGAACGGCGACCGCGCCCTGTTGATCGACGCGGGGTTCGGGCCCCGGTCCTGGCCGCCCGCGCCGGACGGCCCGCGCGGCGCGATCCACGGGGGCGCCCTCCTGGACAGCCTGTCCGCACTCGGCCGCAGGCCCGAGGAGATCGAGGCGGTGGCCCTCACGCACCTGCACTCCGATCACACCGGTTGGGCCTGGCATCCCGCACCGGGCACCGACCGGCCCGCCTTCGCTCACGCCGACTACCTGGTATCCGCGCAGGAATGGGCGCGGCGGGACCTGGCGGAGGCGCAGGAGGTCGCCGGCCTGGCACCGCGGGTCCGCACGGTGACCGACGGACAGGAGATCTTCCCGGGCGTGCGGATGCGGATCGGGGCCGGTCACTCGCCCGGGCACGCCGAGTACGTCATCACCTCGGGCGGCCGGCGGCTGATCGCCTTCGGCGACGCCCTGCACTCGCCGATCCAGGTCGGCCACCCCGCATGGTCCTCCGCCTTCGACCACGACCCCGTCCACTCCGCAGACCACCGCCGCCGCCTCGTCGCCGAGCTGACGGAGCCCGGCACCATCGGCTTCGGCGTCCACTTCGCCGACGTGGTGTTCGGGCGCGTCCGGCAGGACGGCGACCGTCCTGCCTGGCTCCCCCTGGGCGCCTGACAGCGGGGGTGCCGCCTGCGCCGTTCGCGCCGTACCGCTCGGGGGCCTTCGGCTACCCCCGGAACGGCCGGTACGTCAGCTGCTTGACGCGGCGCAGGAACGGCATCGATTCCACGTGCTCGACGCCCTCCAGCCGGCCCAGCCGTTCGCTCAGATAGCGGTACAGGTGGCCGGTGTCGCGGGTGATCACGACCGCCATCAGGTTCGACGGGCCCGTGGTGGCGGTGGCGTACGCGACCTCCGGGTCGGTGGCGAGCGCCTCGCCCACCGTGTGGAGGGCGCGGGGCGCGGCGGTGACGCACAGCATGCTCGCGTTGCGGAAGCCGAAGTGCTCGGAGTCGAACTCGACGTCCACGTAGAGCGCGCCCGAGGCGACGAGCTGGGCCAGGCGGCGTTTCACCGCCGATTCGGAGCGGCCCGTCGCCCTCTGGAGCTCGGGGTAGGTGGCCCTGCCGTCCTTCTCCAGCGCGGCGACCAGCGGTTCGTCCTCGGCGGTGATGACGCGTGGGCCCGGCGGCTCCGGGACCCGTTCGGGGGTGAGGGCGGCGGCCTCTTCGGGGGAGAGCGCACCGCTCTTGTGGAGCCAGCCGGACGGGCCGCCGTAGAAGCGGTGCAGCAGTTGGTGGGCGCGGATGTCGACGATGTGCGGGGTGCGGGGGAGCTTGCCGAGGAGCAGGTCGTCCGCGTCGCCCTGGCTGCGCACGTTGGCCGTGCACGTCACCTCGGTGCCGCCCGAGGTCAGGCCGATCCATGCCGTGTCGGGGCGCTTGGCCAGGGCCTCGGCGATGGCCCTCGCGCCCTCGGGCGCGCACCGCACGCGCAGCAGCCAGTGGTCGAGCGCGTCCTCGGCGGCCGCGCAGCGGACCGCGACGACCCGCAGACCGCCGACGGCCTGCAAGCGGCGGAACCGGCGCGCGACCGTCTGGTCCGAGACGCCGAGCACGGTGGCGATCCGGCTGAAGGGGGCCCGGGCGTCCAGCTCCAGGGCGTGCAGGATCCGGAGGTCCAGGGCGTCGCCCGGTACACGGGATTCCATCGCGATGTGCCTCTTCCATGTCGGATTCCGGCGGATCAGCGGCTCTGGCTGGGGAGTCCGGTCGCGCCCGTCCGATCGTACGGGAGTGGTCGCCGACCACGCCGAAGCCGTACAGGGAGAAACGACATGCGCAAGTGGGGGCCGCTCACCGCGGTCTGTCTGGGGACGTTCATGCTGCTGCTCGACGTCACGATCGTCATCGTGGCGCTGCCCGACATGGCGCGGGTGCTGGACGCGTCGCTCTCCGACCTCCAGTGGGTCATCGACGGGTACGCCCTCGCGCTCGCCGCGCTGCTGCTCGGCATCGGGGCCGCCGCCGATCTGCTCGGGCGACGGCGGGTCCATGTCGCGGGCGTCGTGCTCTTCGCCGTCGCCTCGCTGGCCTGCGGGCTCGCCTCGTCGCCGGCGGTGCTGGTCGCGGCGCGCGGGGTCCAGGGGGTGGGCGCGGCCGCGATGTTCGCGACCACGCTGCCGCTGCTCGCCTCCGTCTACCAGGGCAGGGAGCGTTCCGTCGCGCTAGGGCTGTGGGGGGCCGTGAGCGGGGGCGCCGCCGCGATCGGGCCGGTGGTCGGCGGGCTGCTGACCCAGGGGCCGGGATGGCGCTGGATCTTCTTCGTCAACCTTCCGGTCAGCGTCGCGGCGGTCTGGCTGACGGCCCGGACGGTGCCCGAGTCGCGCGGGGCGCGGGGCCGGCGGATCGACTGGGCGGGGACCGTGAGCTTCGCGGTGTTCGCGGCGGCGGCGACGTACGCCGTCGTACGGGCGGGGAGCGTGGGATGGGCGTCGGGGCGCACCCTCGCCACGTTCGGGGTCGCCGCGCTCGCCCTGCTCTGCTTCGTGCTCGTCGAGCGGCGCGTCGCCCACCCGCTGCTGGAGCTGTCGCTGTTCCGGACGTCCGCGTTCACCGGAGTGATGGCCGGGGCGCTCGCGTACAACATGGCGGCCTTCGCCGTCCTGCCCTACACCTCGATCTGGCTGCAGACCGTGCTCGGGCTCAGCCCCGTCCAGGGCGGTCTCGCTGTGCTGCCGCTGGCCGCGACGGCGTTCGTGGTGGCGGCCCTCGGCGGGCGGCTGCTGCACGGGGTGCAGCCGAGGCTGACCATCGGCGTCGGGCTCGCCCTGATCGGCGTCGGCACCCTCGGCCAGGCGGTCCTCGGCGCGGGCTCCTCGTGGCCGGCGCTGCTGCCGGGCCTGGTGGTCGCGGGCATCGGCACCGGACTGGTCTCCCCGGCCCTCGCGGGCGCCGCGCTGGCCGCCGTACCGCCGGAGCGGGCCGGTATGGCGGGCGGCGCGGTCAACACCTTCCGGCAGCTCGGGTACGCCCTCGGGGTGGCCGTGTTCGGGGCGGTGCTGACCTCGCGGATCGGCCGGACGCTGAGCGAGGGGCAGGCGCACGCGCTCGCGGGCGGCGGTGCGCCGGGGCTGCGGTCGGCGGGGACGCCGGAGCACGCGCTGCGGGCGGCGTTCGCCTCGGGGCTGAACACGGCGGCCGTGGTGGCCGGGGCGGTGGGGGTCGTCGCGGGCATGGCGGTGCTGCTGCTGGTCCGGGGGGACCGCCCGGCCCGGCCGGTTCCGCAGCGCCCGGCCCGGGTGGCGGTGCGCGCGGAGAGGTGACGGCACCCGCGCCGCGAGGTGGGTGATCGGGGGCCGCCCAGCCGAAGGCGGGCGGGGCGGCGTCGGCCTCGACGTGGCGGGCGGGCTCGGTTGGTGGGCTTGAAATAACGGTTGCTTCTGCGACTATGCGAAGAACAGGGGCTGGTGACCAGGAAAGGACCACTATGTGCGGAATCGTGGGTTACGTCGGTGGGCAATCGGCGCAGGACGTCGTCGTCGCGGGCCTCAAGCGGCTGGAGTACCGGGGGTACGACTCCGCCGGGATCGCGGTCCTCGCCGACGGGGGACTGGCCGCGGCCAAGAAGGCCGGGAAGCTCGTCAACCTGGAGAAGGCGCTGGTCGAGCAGCCGCTGCCGGCCGGCAGCGCCGGGATCGGACACACCCGGTGGGCCACCCACGGCGGCCCCACCGATGCCAACGCCCACCCGCACCTCGACAACGCGGGCCGCGTCGCCGTCGTCCACAACGGGATCATCGAGAACTTCGCCGCCCTGCGCGCCGAGCTCGGCCGGCGCGGCCACGACCTCGTCTCCGACACCGACACCGAGGTCGTCGCCCATCTCCTGGCCGAGGCGTACGCGCAGAGCGCGGACCCGGCACAGGCCATGCGGCAGGTCTGCCGGCGCCTCGAAGGGGCCTTCACGCTCGTCGCCGTGTTCGCGGACGCGCCCGACGTGGTGGTCGGGGCCCGGCGGAACTCGCCGCTCGTCGTCGGCGTGGGGGACGGCGAGGCGTTCCTCGCCTCCGACGTCGCCGCGTTCATCGCCCACACCCGGTCCGCGATCGAGCTCGGCCAGGACCAGGTGGTCGAGCTGCGGCGGGAACAGGTCGTCGTCACCGGGTTCGACGGGGAGCCCGCCGAGGTGCGGGCGTACCACGTGGACTGGGACGCCTCCGCCGCCGAGAAGGGCGGCTACGCCTCCTTCATGCTCAAGGAGATCGCCGAGCAGCCCAAGGCCGTCACCGACACCCTCCTGGGCCGGATCGACCGGGAGGGCACGCTCCACCTCGACGAGGTGCGGATCACGCGGGGCGAGCTGCGCGAGGTCGACAAGGTGGTGATCGTCGCCTGCGGGACCGCGTTCCACGCGGGGATGATCGCCAAGTACGCCATCGAGCACTGGACCCGCATCCCCTGCGAGACCGAGCTCGCCAGCGAGTTCCGCTACCGCGACCCGATCCTGGACCCGCACACCCTCGTCATCGCCATCTCGCAGTCCGGCGAGACGATGGACACCCTGATGGCGCTGCGGCACGCGCGTGAGCAGGGCGCGAAGGTCCTCGCCATCTGCAACACCAACGGCTCGACCATCCCGCGCGAGTCGGACGCCGTGCTCTACACGCACGCCGGCCCCGAGGTCGCCGTCGCCTCCACCAAGGCGTTCCTCACCCAGCTCGTCGCCTGCTACCTCGTCGCCCTGTACCTCGGCCAGGTCCGCGGGACCAAGTGGGGCGACGAGATCCGCACCGTCATCCGCCAGCTCTCCGAGATCTCCGGGTCCGTCGACCGGGTGCTGGGGACCATGGAGCCGGTGCGCGCGCTGGCCAGGTCCCTCGCCGCGCACGACACCGTGCTCTTCCTCGGCCGGCACGTCGGCTACCCGGTCGCCCTGGAAGGCGCGTTGAAGCTCAAGGAACTCGCGTACATGCATGCCGAGGGCTTCGCCGCCGGCGAGCTCAAGCATGGGCCTATCGCCCTCATCGAGGAGGGCCTGCCGGTCGTCGTCGTGGTGCCGTCACCGGCCGGGCGTTCCGTGCTGCACGGCAAGATCGTGTCGAACATCCAGGAGATCCGGGCCCGCGGCGCGCTCACCGTCGTCATCGCGGAGGAGGGCGACGAGGAGGTGGTGCCGTACGCCGACCACCTCATCCGGATTCCGGCAACGCCTACGCTGCTTCAGCCGCTGGTCGCGACCGTGCCGTTGCAGGTCTTCGCCTGCGAGCTGGCGACGGCCCGCGGCAACGAGGTGGACCAGCCGCGCAACCTGGCGAAGTCCGTCACCGTGGAGTGAGCCGTGATGCGGCGTCGAGCGAGCAGTGAGGGTGCGTACGTGATCATCGGGGTCGGGATCGATGTGGCGGAGATCGAGCGGTTCGACGCGGCGCTGGTGCGTACGCCGCAGCTGGCCGCGCGCCTCTTCGTGGAACGGGAGTTGCTGCTGCCCGGGGGCGAGCGGCGCGGGATCGCCTCGCTGGCCGCCCGGTTCGCCGCCAAGGAGGCCCTCGCCAAGGCGCTCGGAGCGCCCGCCGGGCTGCTGTGGACGGATGCCGAGGTGTACGTCGAGGAGAGCGGGCAGCCCCGGCTGCGGGTCCAGGGGACCGTCGCCGCACGCGCGGCCGAACTGGGCGTGCGGCAGTGGCACGTGTCGCTCAGTCACGACGCGGGAGTGGCCTCGGCGGTGGTGATCGCTGAGGGGTGAGCCGGGGGCGTGCGCGCGGATTCCTGCGTACGTTGGAGGCATGCGTACCGCTTACAGCGTCTCGACCGTACGGGCGGCCGAACAGGCCCTGATGGCACGGCTCCCGGAGGGCGCGCTGATGCAGCGCGCCGCCGCCGGGCTCGCGGCGGCCTGCGCCGATGTGCTGCGACGGGGCGGGCGGGTCTACGGGTCCCGGGTCGTCCTCCTCGTCGGCAGCGGCGACAACGGGGGCGACGCCCTGTACGCGGGGGCCAGGCTGGCCCGGCGCGGCGCGGGCGTCGTGTCCGTGCGCGTCTCGCCCGGCCGGGCCCACGAAGGCGGGACCGCGGCCCTGCTGGCGGCCGGCGGGCGGGTGATGGACGGCGGCGAGGCGGCCCCGCACCGCGACTGGGGCGGGCACATCGACCTCGTCGTCGACGGCATCACCGGCATCGGCGGGCGCGGCGGACTACGGCCGGAGGCCGCCGCCGTGGTGGAGCACTACACGGCCCACGGAGCGCCCGTCGTCGCCGTCGACCTGCCGAGCGGTGTCGAGGCGGACACCGGCGAGGTGCGGGGAGCCGCGGTGCGGGCGGACGCGACCGTCACCTTCGGCGCGTACAAACCGGGGCTGCTCGTCGACCCGGCCGCCGAACGGGCCGGGGCCCTGCACCTCGTCGACATCGGGCTCGGCGCCGAACTGCCGGACGTGCCCGATCTGGAGGCGCTCCAGTACGCGGACGTCGCCGCGCTGCTGCCCGTGCCCGCCGCCGAGAGCGACAAGTACCGGCGCGGCGTCGTCGGCATCGTCGCCGGATCGGCGCGCTACCCGGGGGCGGCGGTGCTCGCCGTCTCCGGCGCGCTGCGCGGCGGGGCGGGGGCCGTGCGCTACGTCGGGCCGGGAGCCGACGCCGTCATCGCGCGGCACCCCGAGACGCTGGTCCACGCGGGCCCCCCGTCCAAGGCCGGGCGCGTGCAGGCCTGGGTGGCCGGTCCGGGGCTCGGCGACGGCACGGACGCCGTGGAGGCGGTCTCCGACGTCCTGGCCACCGACGTCCCCGTGCTCGTCGACGCCGACGGGCTGCGGCTCCTGGACGCCGACGTCGTACGCGCCCGCACCGCGCCCACCGTCCTGACCCCGCACGCCGGGGAGGCCGCGGCGCTGCTCGGCGTCGCGCGCGAGGAGGTCGAGGCGGGGCGGCTCGCCGCCGTACGGGCGCTCGCCGAGCGGTTTCGCGCCACGGTCCTGCTCAAGGGGTCGACGACCCTGGTCGCCTCCCCCACCCCGCACACGCCGGTGCGGGTCAACCCGACCGGCACCCCCTGGCTCGCCACCGCGGGCAGCGGCGACGTGCTCTCCGGGCTGACCGGCTCGCTGCTCGCCGCGGGCCTCGCCCCGCGCGACGCCGCGTCGGCCGGCGCCTACCTCCACGGCCTCGCCGCCC
Source organism: Streptomyces sp. NPDC005803 (assembly GCF_040630435.1). Classification (NCBI taxonomy): domain Bacteria; kingdom Bacillati; phylum Actinomycetota; class Actinomycetes; order Kitasatosporales; family Streptomycetaceae; genus Streptomyces; species Streptomyces sp. NPDC005803. The sequence goes on from NZ_JBEXXO010000018.1 coordinate 18,312, forward strand.
GGCACGCCTCGGACGGCTCCCCGGTCGCCGCGCAGGACGTCGCGGAGGCGCTCGTCGCGGCCTGGCGGGACGTACGGGCCTGAGCGATGCTGAGAACGGGCCGGAGCGATGCCGGGAGCGGCCTCCGGGACCCGGTGACGGCGCGAGGAGTGGTCGGTCGTGAGCAGCGGCGGTGACGTGCGGGTACGGCGGGTGTACGACCCGCAGGAGGACGGCGACGGCACCCGCGTCCTCGTCGACCGGCTGTGGCCGCGCGGCGTGACCAAGGAGCGGGCCGCGATCGACCGGTGGCTCAAGGACGTCACCCCGTCGGACGCACTGCGCTCCTGGTACCACGAGGACCGCTCCGGCACCCGCTACGACGAGTTCGTCGACCGCTACCGCGCCGAGCTCGCCGACCCCGCGCACACGGCGGCCGTGGACGAGCTGACGGCGCTGGTCCGCGAGGGCGGTCCGGTGACGCTCGTCACGGCGGTCAAGGACGTCCCGCACAGTCACGTCCCGGTCCTCGTCGACCATGTGGAACACGAAGCGCACCGTCGCTGACGTGCGCGTCCGGCCATCGCGGCACGCCCTCGCGCGACCGGCGGGCAGGAGATGCGCCGTACGGCTCTGAGACACTGGGCGCGATGAACGAGACAGCGTCCTTGAGAGCCCGTGCCGAGATCGACCTCGCCGCACTCCGCGCCAACGTGCGCGTTCTGCGCGCCCGGGCCTCCGGCGCGCACCTCATGGCCGTGGTCAAATCCGACGCCTACGGGCACGGGGCGGTGCGCTGCGCCCGCGCCGCGCTCGAAGCCGGCGCCACCTGGCTGGGCACCGCCACGCCCCAGGAGGCGCTCGCCCTGCGCGCGGCCGGTCTCGGCGGCCGGGTGATGTGCTGGCTGTGGACGCCGGGCGGTCCGTGGCGCGAGGCGATCGAGGCCGACATCGACGTGTCGGTGAGCGGCATGTGGGCGCTGCGCGAGGTCACCGCGGCGGCAGCGCGGGCCGGCCGGCCGGCCCGTATCCAGCTCAAGGCCGACACCGGCCTCGGACGCAACGGCTGCCAGCCCGCCGACTGGCCCGCACTGGTCGCCGCCGCCCGCACCGCCGAGCAGGCGGGCACCGTCCGCATCACCGGCCTCTGGTCCCACTTCGCCTGCGCGGACGAGCCAGGACACCCGTCGATCACCGCCCAGCTGGACACCTTCCGCGACATGGTGGCGTACGCGGAGAAGGCCGGCGTCGAGCCCGAGGTGCGGCACATCGCGAACTCCCCGGCGACGCTGACGGTCCCCGAGTCGCACTTCGACCTCGTGCGGACCGGGATCGCCATGTACGGCATCTCGCCCAGCCCCGAGCTCGGCACCCCGGCCGACTTCGGGCTGCGCCCGGTGATGACGCTCGCCGCCTCGGTCGCCCTGGTCAAGCGGGTGCCGGCCGGCCACGGCATCAGCTACGGCCACCACTACACGACGTCCGAGGAGACCACGCTCGGCCTGGTGCCGGTGGGGTACGCGGACGGCGTCCCGCGCCACGCCTCGGGCCGCGGCCCCGTCCTGGTCGGCGGTGTCCGGCGGACGATCGCCGGCCGGGTGGCCATGGACCAGTTCGTCGTCGACCTCCACGGGGACGAGCCGGTGGTGGGCGCCGACGCCGTGCTGTTCGGCCCGGGGGACCAGGGTGAGCCGAGCGCCGAGGACTGGGCGCGGGCGGCCGGCACGATCGCGTACGAGATCGTCACCCGGATCAGCGACCGGGTCCCGCGCGTCTACCGGGACGACGAAACGCCGACGGGCCCCTCGGCCGGGTCCTGACCGGACAGGCGCCCCTGACCAGGCACGATCTGAACATGTCCCAGGTGGGCCGGACAAGAACACAGGAGACCGGGCCGGGCCTCGGACCCGACGGACACGACCGACGAGGAGCGCGGCACGGTGAGCGAGATCAGCGCGGAGGACGTGGTGGTGGCGGCCGCTTCGGCGGCCGGCTGGCGCCGGGCGGGGATCGCCGGCGCCGCCATAGGCGTGATCGCCGCGGGTGCGGCGGCCGGGGTCGCCGTCGAGCGGCTGACGGTGGGGCGCGGCATGCGCAAGCGGGCCAGGCTGGCGCTGGACGCCACCGGACCGTACGGCTCGCTGCGCGGGCTGCCCGGCCGGGCGACGGCCGACGACGGCACCGAGCTGTACTACGAGATCGACGAGGTCGAACCGGGCGGCGGCACGGGAACGGGCGGCACGCCCCCCGGCTCCGCCGCCGGTCCGCGCAGGCGCCGCCTCTTCGGGCGCAAGGCGCCCGCCCCGGTGACGGTCGTCTTCAGCCACGGCTACTGCCTCAGCCAGGACTCCTGGCACTTCCAGCGGGCGGCGCTGCGGGGCATCGTGCGCACCGTCCACTGGGACCAGCGCAGCCACGGCCGCTCCGAGCGCGGCCGGGCGCAGGCGCAGGGCGTCCACGTCGGCATCGACCAGCTGGGCAGTGACCTCAAGGCCGTGATCGACGCGGCCGCCCCCGAAGGACCCGTGGTGCTGGTGGGGCACTCCATGGGCGGCATGACGATCATGGCGTTCGCCGACCAGTACCCGGCCCTGATGCGCGACCGGGTCGCCGCCGTCGCCTTCGTGGGCACGTCGAGCGGGAGGCTCGGCGAGGTCAACTTCGGACTGCCGGTGGCGGGAGTGAACGCCGTGCGGCGGGTGCTGCCCGGTGTGCTGAAGGCGCTCGGCTCGCAGGCGGAGCTGGTGGAGCGGGGGAGGCGGGCGACCGCGGATCTGTTCGCCGGGCTGATCAAGCGCTACTCGTTCGGCTCGCGGGACGTGGACCCGGCGGTCGAGCGGTTCGCCGAGCGGCTCATCGAGTCCACGCCGATCGACGTCGTCGCGGAGTTCTACCCCGCCTTCGCCGAACACGACAAGAGCAACGCCCTGCCGCTGTTCAGGGACGTCCCGGTGCTGGTCCTGGCGGGCGACAAGGACCTGGTGACGCCCAGCTCGCACAGCGAGGCGATCGCGGACGAGCTGCCCGAAGCGGAGCTGGTCATCGTCCCGGACGCGGGGCACCTGGTGATGCTGGAGCACCCGGAGACGGTGACGGACCGGCTGGCGGACCTGCTGGTGCGGGCCGGGGCCGTACCGGAATCCTCCGAGGCCCGTGGGTGAGGGCGGAGCCCTACGCGGGTGTCCGCGCTCGTGCGTGAGGGCCGGCGCCGCGCCGGCGTCCGCCGGGGCCCGTCGCTGAGGTCGTATCGTTGGCGGGCATGGAAGCACCGCACAACAGCCCGGCCGCCGAGCTTGCCGGAAGCACCGCGCACGGCACCGTCACCGTGACGCTGGCCGTCGAGTCCCCCGAACAGATGACGGCCCTGGGCCGCCGGATCTCCGGTGTGCTGCGCCCCGGCGACCTGGTGATGCTCAGCGGCGAGCTCGGCGCCGGGAAGACGACCCTGACCCGCGGTCTCGGCGAGGGCCTGGGCGTGCGCGGCGCCGTCACCTCGCCCACCTTCGTGATCGCCCGCGTCCACCCCTCGCTCGGGGACGGCCCGGCGCTGGTCCACGTCGACGCGTACCGCCTGGGCGGCGGGCTCGACGAGATGGAGGACCTCGATCTCGACGTGTCGCTGCCGGACTCGGTGGTCGTCGTCGAGTGGGGCGACGGCAAGGTGGAGGAGCTGTCCGAGGACCGGCTCCAGGTGCTGATCGACCGCGCGGTCGGGGACACGGACGACGAACGGCGCGAGGTGACGCTCGTGGGCGTCGGCGCACGGTGGGCGGGGCTGCCGGTGGAGTCCTGGGGTCCGTGGGACGTGGCGGGAGCCTGAGGAGCGGTGGGCGGGGCCTGTTTCCGACAAGGTGTCGGCACATTGTTGCGCGGGGCGGTCCGGGCGTGGTGACATGGAGGACGAGAGCAGGTTAGGTCTGCCTAACGTGCCTTCCAGCCGGAGCCCGAGGAGGGGTCCATGCCGACATCCGAGCGTGACGTGCAGCCGCCGCGGGCGGTATCGATGAAAGATCTGCTCGCCGCGGGGGCGGCGGCCGACGCGGTCTCCACCCCGCCCGCCCCGCGCCCGCGCGACGGGGCGCCCGCGCCCAGCGAGGGCGAGGGGCCGGTCAGCAAGCGGCCCTGACCCGCGCGGACGGGCCCGCCAGGGTTACCGGACGACGACGACCTTCGCGCCCACCGTGGCGAACGACCACAGGGCGTCGCCGTCCGCACGGGACATCCGCACCCCGCCCGTCTTCAGCGTCGGGTCCGGGCTCTCCAGCGAGCCGTCCTGCGCGGCGCTGAAGCCGATGGGCACGTCGTCGTGGGTCGCGAACCGGACCACGTGTTCGATCGGCACCCCGTCGGAGCCCGTGACCCTGCCGGAGCGCGAGGTCACCTGGTAGGCGCCCGGCAGGGCGCTCACCGAACTCGGCATCACCTTGAAGGTCCGGGTCGGCTTGTTCTTGGCGTCCACCAGCCACACCCGGCGGTCACCGAGCGCGTAGACCACGCGCATGCCCGTGCCGGACGCGGCGGGGACCGCGAGGGGGTCCTTCTTCGGCTTCGGCTTGACGTGGCCGGTGGCCGGGGCGCTGCTGGACGCCTTCGGCGCGACGCCGAGGTTGTCGGGGACGTTCGCCGAAGCCTGGTAGGCCAGGAAGCCGACCGCGGCGACGGCCGCCGCGGTGAGCGCGGCCACGATTCCCGAGCTGCCCCTAGCCACCGTGCGCCTCTTTCGCCATCGTTCACCGTCGTTAGTCGTACAAGCGTTTACACGTACTCCGCGTATACCCGGTGACGGTAGCACCGGAGCACCCCCGCACCGGGACGCCGTACGGGGGGCCGTGCCGCCCCCGGCGGAGCCGTAGGCTGTTTGCGTGCTCTTGCTCGCTATGGATACCGCCACCCCCGCCGTCACCGCCGCCCTGTACGACGGGACCCGCGTCGTCGCCGAGTCCGGTCAGGTCGACGCCCGAAGGCACGGGGAGCTGCTGCTGCCCGCCGTCGACCGGGTCCTCGCCGAGGCCGGAGTGAAACTCGACGCCGTGACGGACGTGGCCGTGGGCGTCGGCCCCGGCCCGTACACCGGACTGCGGGTCGGCCTGGTGACGGCCGCGACCTTCGGTTCGGCGCTGTCCGTGCCCGTCCACGGGCTGTGCACCCTGGACGCCCTCGCGTACGCCGCCGGGCAGGCCGGGCTGGAGGGCCCGTTCGCCGTCGCCACGGACGCCCGCCGCAAGGAGGTCTACTGGGCGCGGTACGAGGACCCCCGCACCCGGACCGGTGAACCCGCCGTGGACCGGCCCGCCGACCTCGCGGAGCGGCTCGCGGGCCTGCCCGTCGTCGGGGCGGGCGCGGCGCTCTACCCCGAGGCGTTCCCGGACGCGCGCGGCCCCGAGCACGTCGCGGCCGGTGCGCTGGCCGCCCTCGCCGCCGAGCGCCTCGCCGCGGGCACCGGCCTGCTGCCGCCGCAGCCGCTCTACCTGCGCAGGCCCGACGCGCAGGTCCCGAAGAACTACAAGGTGGTCACGCCGAAGTGACCGCCACGACCGCAGTGCTGCGCGAGATGCGCTGGTGGGACATCGACCCGGTGCTCGACCTGGAGCACGAGCTGTTCCCGGACGACGCCTGGTCGGCCGGCATGTTCTGGTCCGAACTGGCGCACGCCCGCGGCCCGCGCGCCACCCGCCGCTACGTGGTCGCCGAGGACCCGGTCACCGGCCGGATCGTCGGATACGCGGGCCTCGCGGCGGCCGGCGACCTCGCCGACGTACAGACGATCGGCGTCACCCGCGGGCACTGGGGCGGCGGGCTCGGCTCCGAGCTCCTCACCGACCTGCTGAAGCACGCCACGGCCTTCGAGTGCGCCGAGGTGCTGCTGGAGGTCCGCGTCGACAACACCCGGGCGCAGAAGCTGTACGAGCGCTTCGGCTTCGAACCGATCGGCTTCCGCCGCGGCTACTACCAGCCGGGCAACATCGACGCACTCGTCATGCGCCTCCACGTACACGAAGACGTACACGAAGACGGACAGGCGCCCGTACAGGAAACAGAGACTGACTGATGGCTGACGAACCGCTCGTACTCGGCATCGAGACCTCCTGCGACGAGACCGGCGTCGGCATCGTCCGCGGGACGACGCTGCTCGCCGACGCCGTCGCGTCCAGCGTCGACACGCACGCCCGCTTCGGCGGCGTCGTCCCGGAGATCGCCTCCCGCGCCCACCTGGAGGCGATGGTCCCCACGATCGAGCGCGCCCTGAAGGAGGCCGGGGTCACCGGCCGCGACCTCGACGGCATCTCCGTCACCGCCGGCCCCGGACTCGCCGGCGCCCTGCTCGTCGGCGTCTCGGCGGCGAAGGCGTACGCGTACGCGCTCGGCAAGCCGCTCTACGGGGTCAACCACCTCGCCTCGCACATCTGCGTCGACCAGCTGGAGCACGGCCCGCTGCCCGAGCCGACCATGGCGCTGCTGGTCAGCGGCGGCCACTCCTCGCTGCTGCTCGCACCCGACATCACCCACGACGTGCGGCCGCTCGGCGCGACCATCGACGACGCGGCCGGCGAGGCCTTCGACAAGATCGCCCGCGTGCTGCAGCTCGGCTTCCCCGGCGGCCCGGTCATCGACCGTCTCGCCAGGGAGGGCGACCCGAAGGCCATCGCGTTCCCGCGCGGCCTGACCGGCTCGCGCGACCCCGCGTACGACTTCTCCTTCTCCGGCCTGAAGACCTCCGTCGCCCGCTGGATCGAGGCGAAGCGCGCGGCGGGCGAGGAGGTGCCGGTGCGGGACGTGGCGGCGTCCTTCCAGGAGGCCGTGGTGGACGTGCTCACCCGCAAGGCCGTCCGCGCCTGCAAGGACGAGGGCGTCGACCACCTGATGATCGGCGGTGGCGTCGCCGCCAACTCGCGGCTGCGGGCGCTCGCCGAGGAGCGGTGCGAGCGGGCCGGCATCCGGCTGCGCGTGCCGCGGCCCGGGCTGTGCACCGACAACGGGGCCATGGTCGCCGCCCTGGGCGCGGAGATGGTCGCCCGCAACCGGCCCGCCTCCGACCTGGAACTCTCGGCGGACTCCTCGCTGCCGGTCACCGAGACCCACGTACCGGGCGCGGACCACGCCCACACGCACGATCACGTGCACGAGATCAGCAAGGACAACCTGTACTCATGAGCGGTACGACCGTCGCGCTGATGTGGGAGGCCCGGGCCACCGAGGGCCGGGGCGCGGAACTGCTGGAGTGGGCCCGCGCCCGCGCCGGCGAGCTGGCGCGCCCCCCGCTGCGCAGCGAGCTGCTGCGGGCCCCGCAGGACCGCGTCCTGGTCGTCACGTGGTGGGAGGGCGCGTACGGCGACGCCCTGCCGGAGCTGCCGGAACCGGACGCGGGGATCGTCACCCGGCCGGTGCACCGCTGGCGCTTCGAGTCCCTCGGACCGGCGGCGGGGGACCCCACCCCCTGACACACCCGCCGACCGCCCCGGTGGCCGGCCCGGAAAAAGTTCAGAAGAATTCCGGAGGGGCTGTCGATCCGGGCGTCTCCCGTTCGACGCAGGGGTGAGAGGCGGGGAAGAGGTCCCCGCCCTCCCGACCGAGGAGTCACCATGCCGCGCTTCATGTCCCTCATCCGCCTCGACGAGCAGGCGGCAGCCGGTTTCGAGCCCGACCCCGGCTTCGACGAGCGGGTCACCGCCCTGTTCGAGGAGATCAACAAGGCGGGCGTGATGCTGGAGACCGCGGGCCTCACCCCGACCTCCCAGGGCACCCGCGTCCACTGGTCCGGCGGCAAGCTCAGCCACACCGACGGGCCCTTCACCGAGACGAAGGAAGTCGTCGGCGGATACGCCATCCTCCAGTGCAAGGACAAGGAGGAAGCACTCGAGTGGGCCCGCAGGTTCCTGCGGGTGCACCCGGAGAGCTGGAGCGTCACCTGCGAGGTCCGGGCCCTCGACGAGGCCTGAGGGCTCCGCGGGTCGCGCTTGCCCGCGTCCGGTACGGCTGCTCTGATGGGTGGTCGTGACGGCAGCGAGCGCGGTGGAGACGGTGTTCAGGATCGAGTCCGCGCGGATCATCGCCGGTGCCGCCCGCATCGTCCGGGACGTGGGCATCGCCGAGGAACTCGCGCAGGACGCCCTGGTCGCCGCGCTGGAACAGTGGCCGGAGTCGGGCGTCCCGGACAACCCGGGAGCCTGGCTCATGGCCACGGCCAAGCACCGCGCCATCGATCTCGTACGCCGCCGTGAGACGTACGCCCGCAAGCTGGCCGAGATGGGCCGCGACCTGGACGGCGTCTGCGGTGAACCGGACCCCGGTGCCGCGGATCCCGACCACATCGACGACGACCTGCTGCGGCTGATCTTCACCTCCTGCCATCCGGTGCTCTCCACCGACGCCCGGATCGCCCTCACGCTGCGGCTCCTCGGCGGCCTCACCACCGAGGAGATCGCCCGCGCCTTCCTCACCACCGAACCGACCGTCGCCCAGCGGATCGTCCGGGCCAAACGGGCACTCGGCCGCGCCGGAGTCCCCTTCGAGGTGCCGTACGGCCCCGAGCGCGCCGCCCGGCTCGGATCGGTGCTCGAAGTCATCTACCTCGTCTTCAACGAGGGCTACGCCGCGACCGCCGGCGAGGACTGGCTGCGCCCGGCGCTCTGCGAGGACGCGCTGCGCCTGGCCCGGGTGCTGGCCGGGCTCATGCCGGACGAACCCGAGGTGCACGCACTGGCCGCCCTGCTGGAGCTCCAGGCCTCGCGGACCGCCGCCAGGACCGGACCGGACGGCGCCCCGGTGCTGCTCGCCGACCAGAACCGGGCCCGCTGGGACCGGCTGCTGATCCGGCGCGGCCTCGCGGCCCTGCTCCGGGCCGCCGGGACGGCCGCCGAGGCGGGGCAGGCCCTGGGGCCGTACGCCCTCCAGGCCGCCATCGCCGCCTGCCACGCCCGGGCGGCGCGCTACGAGGACACCGACTGGGCGGCCATCACCGCGCTCTACGACCGGCTCGCCGCCCTGGCCCCGTCGCCCGTCGTCGAGCTCAACCGCGCCGTCGCCGTCGCCATGGCCGAGGGGCCGGCCGCCGGCCTCGTCCTGGTCGACGCCCTGGTCGCCGACCCCGCGCTCAAGGGCTACCACTTGCTGCCGAGCGTCCGCGGGGATCTGCTGGAGCGGATGGGACGTACGGACGAGGCGCGCGAGGAGTTCGTACGGGCGGCGGAGCTCACCCGCAACGCACGGGAACGGGCGCTGCTGCTGGGCCGGGCCGGCCGATGAGTTCCGGGCCCGCCGCCGGTCTACCCTGCACGGCGTCTTTTCGCACCCCCGAGTCAGGAGAAGACCATGCAGAAGGTCACCACGTTCCTGTGGTTCGACAAAAACCAGGCCGAGAAGGCGGCGGAGCACTACATCTCCGTCATCGGCGGCGACTCGCGCGTCCTCGACGTGACCCGCTGGACCGCGTCCTCCCCGGGCGAGGAGGGGGCGGTGATGACGGTCCGCTTCCTCCTGGAGGGCACCGAGTACATCGCGTTCGACGGCGGCCCCGAGTTCCCCTTCAGCGAGGCCGTCTCCCTCTCCGTCGAGTGCGCGTCCCAGGAGGAGGCGGACCGGCTGTGGGACGAGCTGACCGCGGACGGCGGCCAGGAGAGCCAGTGCGGCTGGCTCAAGGACAAGTTCGGCGTCTCCTGGCAGATCATCCCGCCCGGTCTCGGTGACGCCCTGACCGACCCGGACCCGGACAAGGCGGCCCGGGCCATGAAGGCGATGCTCGGCATGAAGCGGCTCGACATCGAGGCCCTGCGCAACGCCTGACGGGTGATCACCCGCGCACGGGGGCACGGCCGCTCGATAGGGTCTGGCCCATGTCCCGCACTTCGGCACTGCCGCCGCCCCCGCCACCCGTGGAGATACGCGCCTGGCCCGACCGGGGAGCGATGCTCGCCGACCGGGCCTACATCCTGGGCGCGTTGGTGAAGATGCACATCGGCCCCGGCCGGCTCGGGCTGCTGTGGGCGTGGGGAGCGGTCGGCGCACTCGGCTGGGCCCTGATCGGCACCGCGCTCGTCACCTTCGAGCAGTCGTACGACATCTTCAGCGCGATCTTCGGCGTGATCCTGCTGGCCATGGGCGCCTGCTGCCTGGTGCCGGCCGTCATCCTCGTCGTCATCGGCCTGCGCCGGGACCGCCGGCTGCGCCGACTGCTGTCGCAGTGGGGGGCGTTGGACCGTGATCCGGCGGGCGACAGCGCCTACCGGCTGCCGGGTCTGAGCCTCTTCTGGCTGCTGTCCTCCTTCGCGCTCTGCGCCCTCGGGCTGTACGCCTGCTTCGCGGTGCCGGCCGGCGCCGCCCGCGGCGACGACACCTACGGCCTGACGGCCCTCGTCATGGGCCTCGGCTTCATCGGCTGGCTGCTCGGCCTCATCGGCGTCACCAAGGCGTTCTGGCACCGGCGTTGGATCGTGCGGACGCTGCTCGGCGCCCCCGCTCCCGAACCGCTGATCTCCCTCGGCGGCGGCGCTCACCGCTGATCCCGGCCCTATCCTTGGCAGGCACACGGGCGACTCAGGGGGAGGGCGTTTCATGGAGTGGTACTGGTGGGTGCTCATCATCTTCTGGACGGGTGGCTTCGGCTGGGTGGCCGACAACGTCCGTACGGCGATGCGCAACCGGCACACCCGCAAGCTGGAACTGCTGGAGGCCGGCAAGCGGGAACGGCTGGCGGTCGAGGCGTCGAAGAGGCCGCCCGAGCCGGTCTGCGGCTGCACGCACCACCTCGCCAAGCACGACAAGCAGGGCAAGTGCCATGAGCGGGTCGAGGTGCCGACCGCGTGGGACGAGCAGAAGAAGCCGGTGCGCTTCGAGTCGGGGCAGTGCAACTGCCAGCAGTACGTGGGCCCGCAGCCCCTCTCGCAGGTGTACGCGGAGGACCTGACCGACCTCGCCTGAGGCCCCGGCCCGCCGTCAGCCGAGGCCGGCCTCCGGGCCGGTCACGGGACGGCCGATCAGCATCGTCGGCGCGTCCGCGACCCGGGTGAGGAAGACCGTGGCCGCGTTCGGGCCCCGGAGCTTCATCTTCCTTCGCAGTTCCTCCGGTTCGACCGCCGAGCCGCGCTTCTTGACCGTGAGGACGCCGACCTCCCGCTCCCGCAGCAGCGCCTTCAGCCGCTTTGTGCTGAAGGGGAGCTGATCGGTGATCTCGTAGCCGGCGGTGTACGGGGAGTCGTACAGCTCGTCGCTCGTGACGTACGCGATCATCTCGTCGAACAGCCGGCCGTGGCACCGCTCCACGATCCCGGCGACCAGATGCGCCCGGATCACCGCGCCGTCCGGCTCGTACAGATAGCGCCCCACCGGCCCGACCGGCGGGGCGGGCAGTGCGGCCGGAGCGGACAGCGTGGCGCCCGAGGGGAGCAGGGTCGCGCGGTAGGAGCCGGCCGTGAAGCCCTCGCCGAACCAGAGCACCGCCTCCTTCACGTCGCCGCCGTCCGAGATCCACTCGGCCTCCGCCTGCGGCCCGATCGCCTCGTGGGGGACGCCCGGGGCGATCTTCAGCGCGGCCCTGGGCGCCTTCAGCGCGGCCGCGGTCGCCCAGGACAGGGGCGGGGAGTACGCCTCCGGGTCGAAGATCCGGCCGCGGCCGCCCCGGCGGGCCGGGTCGACGAACACCGCGTCGTAGGGCGAGGTGTCGATCTCCGTGACGTCGGCGCACCGCACCTCGATCAGCGCGTCCAGCCCGAGCGCGGCGGCGTTGGCGCGGGCCACCTCGGCCGTCAGCGGGTCGCGGTCCACGGCGAGCACGGAGATCCCGGCCCGGGCCAGGGCGATCGCGTCGCCGCCGATCCCGCAGCAGAGGTCGGCGACGCTGCGCACCCCGGCGTCCGCGAACCGCCGGGCGCGGTAGCCGGCCACCGATGTGCGGGTCGCCTGCTCGACGCCGTTCGGCGTGAAGAACATCCGGTGCGCGTCCTCGGCGCCGAACTTCGCCACCGCCCGCTGCCGCAGCCGGGCCTGCCCCAGCGCCGCCGAGACGAGGGCGGCCGGATGGGTGCGGCGCAGCCGGGTGGCGGTGGCCAGTTCGGTGGCGGGGTCGTACGACCGCAGCCCGGCCAGCAGCCCGGCGCCCTCGGGGGTGCGCAGGGCCAGGAAGGCGGCGAGGGGGTCGGGTGCGTCGGACGGGCCGGACGGGGCGAGAGCGTTCACCCGCCCCATTGTGGGCCAGCCGGTTGTGCGCCAGCCGGGGGACCGTGCGGGGTGGGCGCTGTGTCGGCCCGGATGCCCGATCCCGGGCTGGCAGGATGCGGCGCCATGCAGCCAGTACGACAAAAGGAAGAATTCATCATGAAGAGACGCAGACCGGGTGCCGTGTCGGGCGGGCAGGGACGCGTGAAGCGCGGACACGGCCACCTGCGGCGCCGGCCGGGCTACGCGGTGCTCGCCGCGCTCCTGGTCGCCGCGGTCGGCTCGGGCTGTGCGGCGGAGACCGGCGGTGGCGCCGCGTCCGACCCCGACCCCGGGCGCGCGGCGGCCGCCCGGGCCGGACAGCCGGGCGGCCCCCCGGCGGGGGCGGCGGGCTCCATGGCGGGGCAGGCCGAGAAGGCGCGCCGCGCCCAGGCCGCCCGGGCCGTCGCCGCCAGGAAGTGGGGCCTGGCGAGCACCCCGCTGACCCCGCCCCTGCCCCCCGCCGTGAAGCCGCACCTCACCACCCGCAAGGGCTTCGAGGTCGAGGGCGGCGACGCGTCGCTGCCGCCCGTCTTCACCACGGTCCCCACCAAGGAGAAGGTCGTCTTCCTGACGATGGACGACGGGGAGGAGAAGGACCCCGAGCTGCTGAAGATGATGTCGGAGCTGAACATCCCGTACAGCGCCTTCCTCAGCGACTACCTGGTGCGCGACGACTACACGTACTTCAAGGAGGCGCAGGTCCGCGGCGCCGTCCTCGGCAACCACACGCTGAACCACCGCTACCTGCCCGGTCTCTCCCACGACGAGCAGAAGCGGGAGATCTGCGACCAGCAGGACATCCTCGAGAAGCAGTACGGCGAGCGCCCCCGGCTCTTCCGGCCGCCGTACGGCAACTACAACGGCGACACCCTGCGGATCGCCAAGTCCTGCGGGATCACGGCCGTGCCCCTGTGGGCGGCGGAGGCGTTCCCCGACCACATGGAGTGGCGGGAGGAGGACCGGGACCTGCACCCCGGCGACATCATCCTCACGCACTTCCGGGGCAAGGAGGAGTGGAAGGGCAGCATGCCCGACCTGATCCGGTCCGTCATGAAGGTCGTCACGGACAAGGGATACGCCGTGGCCCGGCTGGAGGACTACGTATGAGAAGGGCGCACCGGCTGCTGGCCGGACTGCTGACCGCCGGTGCGCTCCTGACCGCCACCGCCGGCTGCGCGCAGTCGGTGGACCCGATCGAGCGGCTGGGCCGCAAGGCGGCGCGGCGGGTGAACCTGTCGCCGGGCGCTCAGGAGGCGGCGCGGCCCGCTGTGGTGCGCGGTGATCACGGGGCGCCGGGGGCGATGGTCGTCGTCGCCTGCGGCGGCCCCGGCCGCACCGGGGCGGTGGCCCGGTCGAAGCGCTGGTGGCCGGGGGCCGACGCGGACGCGGACGCGGGGTGTGTGAGGCGGTAGGGCCCGCAGGGGGTCTCGCGGAACGCTCCGGACGGCCCCCGCGTTGTCCCTGGGGTGAGCGGAACGTTGCGCGGCCGCAGTCGTACGGACGCGCCCCCCAGGACGCCACGAGGGTCATGAATTGGCACTCCGCTTGACCGAGTGCTAATCGCGGTCATAGTCTCAGTGCTGGCACTCCCCACTGGAGAGTGCCAGCAGTACTGTGCGACCGGCAGGTCCGGCACCCGCGACGACGGGCCCACCTGGTCGCCACCCACAGACTGATAACCCCGTGAGATCTCCGAAGGGGGAGACCGGATCGTGTCGACCGCCAGCTCCAAGGTTGCGATCAAGCCGCTCGAGGACCGCATTGTGGTCCAGCCGCTCGACGCCGAGCAGACCACGGCCTCCGGCCTGGTCATTCCGGACACAGCCAAGGAGAAGCCCCAGGAGGGCGTCGTCCTGGCCGTGGGCCCGGGCCGCTTCGAGAACGGCGAGCGCCTTCCGCTCGACGTCAAGACCGGCGATGTCGTGCTGTACAGCAAGTACGGCGGCACCGAGGTGAAGTACAACGGCGAGGAGTACCTCGTCCTCTCGGCTCGCGACGTGCTCGCGATCATCGAGAAGTAATTCACTTAACGTTTGCTTCTGTTCTGCGCCCCTGGCCCCCTGCGAAATAACTAGCCGGGCGGCAGGGGCGCAGTTCTTTGTGTTGAGAGGACAGTTCAGCTCCATGGCGAAGATCCTGAAGTTCGACGAGGACGCCCGTCGCGCCCTCGAGCGCGGCGTCAACAAGCTTGCCGACACGGTCAAGGTGACGATCGGCCCCAAGGGCCGCAACGTCGTCATCGACAAGAAGTTCGGTGCGCCCACCATCACCAACGACGGTGTCACCATCGCGCGCGAGGTCGAGCTGGACGACCCGTACGAGAACCTCGGTGCCCAGCTGGTGAAGGAGGTGGCGACCAAGACCAACGACGTAGCCGGTGACGGTACGACCACCGCCACCGTCCTGGCCCAGGCGCTCGTCCGCGAGGGCCTGCGCAACGTGGCCGCGGGCGCGTCCCCGGCCGCCCTGAAGAAGGGCATCGACGCCGCGGTCAAGGCCGTGTCCGAGGAGCTCCTCGCGACCGCCCGCCCGATCGACGACAAGTCCGACATCGCCGCCGTGGCCGCGCTCTCCGCGCAGGACGCCCAGGTCGGCGAGCTCATCGCGGACGCGATGGACAAGGTCGGCAAGGACGGTGTCATCACCGTCGAGGAGTCCAACACCTTCGGTCTGGACCTCGACTTCACCGAGGGCATGGCCTTCGACAAGGGCTACCTGTCCCCGTACATGGTGACCGACCAGGAGCGTATGGAGGCCGTCCTCGACGACCCGTACATCCTGATCCACCAGGGCAAGATCGGCTCGATCCAGGAGCTGCTGCCGCTCCTGGAGAAGGTCATCCAGGCCGGTGCCTCCAAGCCGCTGCTGATCATCGCCGAGGACGTCGAGGGCGAGGCCCTGTCGACCCTGGTCGTCAACAAGATCCGTGGCACCTTCAACGCCGTCGCGGTGAAGGCCCCGGGCTTCGGTGACCGCCGCAAGGCCATGCTCGGCGACATCGCCACCCTCACCGGTGCGACCGTCATCGCCGAGGAGGTCGGCCTCAAGCTCGACCAGGCCGGTCTGGACGTGCTGGGCACCGCCCGCCGCGTGACCGTCTCCAAGGACGACACCACCATCGTCGACGGTGGCGGCAAGTCCGACGAGGTCGCCGGCCGCGTCAACCAGATCAAGGCCGAGATCGAGTCCACGGACTCCGACTGGGACCGCGAGAAGCTCCAGGAGCGCCTGGCGAAGCTGGCCGGCGGGGTCTGCGTGATCCGCGTCGGTGCGGCCACCGAGGTGGAGCTCAAGGAGAAGAAGCACCGTCTGGAGGACGCCATCTCCGCGACCCGCGCCGCGGTCGAGGAGGGCATCGTCTCCGGTGGTGGCTCCGCTCTGGTCCACGCCGTCAAGGTCCTCGAGGGTAACCTCGGCAAGACCGGCGACGAGGCCACCGGTGTCGCGGTCGTGCGCCGCGCCGCCGTCGAGCCGCTCCGCTGGATCGCCGAGAACGCGGGCCTCGAGGGCTACGTCATCACCTCGAAGGTCTCCGAGCTCGACAAGGGCCAGGGCTTCAACGCCGCGACCGGCGAGTACGGCGACCTGGTGAAGGCCGGCGTCATCGACCCGGTCAAGGTCACCCGCTCCGCCCTGGAGAACGCCGCGTCCATCGCGTCGCTGCTGCTCACGACCGAGACCCTGGTCGTCGAGAAGCCGGCCGAGGAAGAGGCCGAGGCCGGTCACGGCCACGGTCACTCGCACTAGCGTGCAGCCGTAGTTCCCGCGCGAAGCGGTGAGGCCCGGTACCCCGTGAGGGGTGCCGGGCCTCGTGCGTGTGCGCGTGCGGGGAGGGTCACGCCGAGCGCGACAACGCGTCCCCGCACACCGGGTCCGCGAACGGCCGCCCGGACGCGAAGCGTTCCAGCTCGTCCAGCGCCTGGTCCGCCATCCGGTGCAGCTCGTTGCCCAGCGACCCCGCGACGTGCGGCGTCAGCAGGACGTTCGGCAGGTCGTAGAGCGGCGAGGACGCCACGGGCAGATCGGGGTCCGTCACGTCCAGGACCGCGTGCAGCCGCCCGCCCGTCAGCTCGGCGAGCAGGGCGTCCTCGTCGACCAGCGACCCGCGCGCCGTGTTGATCAGCGTCGCGCCCGACGGCATGGCCGCCAACTGGGCGGCGCCGATGAGATGGTGCGTCTCGGGAAGCTGCGGGGCGTGCACCGAGACGACGGAGCTGTGCGCGCACAGGTCGTCGAGCGTGGTGAGGCGGACGCCGAGCCGCGCCGCCTCGGCCTCGCCGGCATACGGGTCGTACAGCAGGACGTCCAGATCGAAGGGGCGCAGCAGCTCGATCACCCGCCGGCCGATGCGGGAGGCGCCGACGATGCCCACCGTGCGGCGGTAGTTGCCGGTGCCGTCCAGTTCGGTGAGCCAGTCGTGGGCGGTGCGCAGGGTGCGGTAGCGCTGGGCGGATCCGAGGACCCGCTTGCCCGCGAAGAGGATCGCGGCGAGGGTGAACTCGGCGACCGGCAGGGCGTTGGCGCCGGCCGCCGAGGTGACGGCGATGCCCCGCTCCCAGCAGGCGTCGGTGATGTGGTGCTTGACGGACCCGGCCGCGTGCACCACCGCACGCAGCCGCGGGGCGGCGGCCAGCACCGGTGCGGTCAGCGGGGTCGCGCCCCAGCAGGTGAACAGCACCTCGGCCTCGGCGAGCGCGGCCGCCACCTCGGGTGCGGGGTCGGCCAGGTCGTGGGCGACGAGCCGGGTGTCCGTACGGGTGAGGGCGGCCAGCCGGGTGTGGTGGCGCGCGGCGAGGAGGCGTCCGGCGATGCCGGGGCCCATCGCGAGCAGGGCCCGGGGCCGGTTGTCAGTGGCGTGCGGCATGGTGGGACTCGTACTCCTCGGGGCTCGCGTGGTCGGTCACTTGACGCTTCCGGCGGTCAGTCCCGCCTTCCAGTGCCGTTGCAGGGAGACGAAGGCGACGATCAGCGGGATGACGGCGAGAAGGGAGCCGGTGACGACGAGCGGGTAGAAGCCCGGCTCGCCATGGGTGTTGGTGTTCCACGCGTACAGGCCGAGGCTCAGGGGGAAGAGCTTGCGGTCCGAGAGCATCACGAGGGGGAGGAAGAAGTTGTTCCAGATCGCGGTGAACTGGAAGAGGAAGACGGTCACGAAGCCCGGCATGACCATGGGCAGGCCGACGGACCAGAAGACGCGCAGCTCGCCCGCCCCGTCGATCCGGGCGGCCTCCAGCGCCTCGTTCGGTATGTAACCCGAGCTGAACACCCGGGCGAGGTACACGCCGAACGGATTGACGAGCACCGGGATCAGCACCGACCAGTACGTGTTGACCAGGCCCACGTCGGACGCCAGCAGGTACATCGGCAGGGCGAGCGCCGTGGTCGGGACGAGCACGCCCATCAGCACCAGGCCGAACAGCTGGTCCTTGCCCCGGAAGGCGTACTTGTCGAAGGCGTACCCGGCGGCGACGCAGATCAGCGAGCAGACGAGCGCACCGCCGCCCGCGTAACCGAGGCTGTTGAGGTACCAGCGGAAGTAGATGCCGTCGCCGTAGGCGGCCAGGTCCGAGAGGTTCTCGCCCAGGTTGAAGCCGTCGAAGGAGAAGGCGTTGCCCGCGAGCAGGCCGCCGGTGTCCTTCGTGGCCGCGGTGACCAGCCAGACGAGCGGGAAGAGCATGTAGACGACGGCGAGCAACAGGAAGCCGTTGACCGCGGTCTTCGACATCCAGCGGCCGTGGGAGGCGGGGGAACTCATGCTGTCTTGCCCTTCCGGCCGGTGAAGCGGGTGACGACGAAGGACAGCAGCGCGGCCGTGAGCGCCAGCAGGAGGGAGGCGGCGGCGGCGAGACCGTAGTCGTTGCGCTCGAAGGCCGCGGTGTACGCGTACATGTTCGGCGTCCAGGTGGAGGTGACGGCGGAGCCGGTCCCCTTGTTGAGGATCAGGGGCTCGGTGAACAGCTGGAGCGAGCCGATGACGGTGAACAGCGCGACCATCACGACGGAGGCCCGGATCAGCGGCACCTTGATGCCGATCGCGATCCGCCAGGCGCCGGCCCCGTCGACCGTGGCCGCTTCGAGGACGGAGCGGTCGATGGCCTGCAACGCGGCGTAGAAGATCACCATGTTGTAGCCGAGCCACTCCCACAGCGCGATGTTGACGACCGAGGGCAGGGCTCCGTCGGGGGAGAAGAAGTCGAAGCCGACGCCACCGGACTCCATGGCGCTGACCACCGGGCTGAGTTGCGGCGTGTAGAGGTACACCCAGATCAGCGCGGCGATGATGCCGGGCACGGCGTGCGGCAGGAACAGCGCGAGCTGGAAGAACCGGCGGGCACGGGCCAGCGTGGAGTCCAGCAGCAGCGCGAGGGCGAGGGCTCCGACGAGGAGCAGCGGTATGTAGAAGAGGCAGTATCCGAGGAGTACGCCGAAGCCCTCGCGGAACGCCCGGTCGCCCAGGGCCGCCGTGTAGTTGTCGAGCCCGCTGAACACGGACTCGGTGCCGCCGAAGCCCAGGCCGGACTGTTTCTCGGTGAACAGGCTGAGCCAGACCGCGTAGCCGATCGGCAGCACCATGGCCAGCGTGAACAGTACGAAGAAGGGCCCCAGCAGGATGGCGGCGGCTCTGGTGGTCCGGGCGCGCTTCATCAGCCGGCGTCCTCGACCTTCAGACCGCGCTTCTTCAGCTCGGCGACCGTGGCGTCGTGCCCGGCCTGCACGGCGGCCCCGACGGTGGTGCCCCCGCTCGCGACCTTGCCGAACTGGTCCTTCATCGTGGTGTTCGTGGTCCCGGTCGTCGGTCCCCAGCTCCAGTCCGGGCCGATGGACGCCGCGGCGTCCTCGAAGACCTGGTAGATGTCCTCACCGCCGTAGAAGTCCGCGTCGAACGCCTTCTTCGCCACCGGACGCAGCGATGCCGCGGCCGGGAAGGCGCTCGACGTGCCGGACTCGATGCGGGCCTTGATGCCTGCCTCGGTGGTCGACATCCAGGTGGCGAACTCGACCGCCGCGTCCGCCTTCTCGCTGGTCTTCGGCACCGCGAAGGTGGAGCCGCCGAGCATGCCGCTGGCCGGCTTGCCGTCCCAGCTGGGCATCGGGGCGACGGCCCACTTGCCGCTCTGCTCGGGCAGGGTGCCCTTGAGGACACCCGCGCCCCAGGCCGCGCCGAGGTAACCGATGGTGCCGCCGTTCTTGAGGGAGTTGGTCCACTCGGGGCTGAACGAGGCGTTGGCACGGATCAGGTCGTCGTCGAGCAGACCCTGCCAGTAGTCGGCGACCTTGCCGGTGGCCGCGTCGGTGGTGTTCACCCTCCAGGTGTCGCCCTCGGGCTTGTACCACTGGGCGCCGGCCTGCCAGGCCATCGCCTGGAACGTGGTCGGGTCGTCGGGGAAGAAGGTGCCGATCCGGGCCTTCTTGTCGGCCTTTTTGACCTTCTCCGCGGCCTTGCGGAAGTCGGCCCAGGTCCTGGGGACCTCCACGCCGTACTTCGCGAACAGGTCCTTGCGGTAGTAGAAGGACTGCGGGGAGGCGTCGAAGGGGACGGCCCAGTTCTTGCCGCCGAGAGTCGTCAGCTCCACCGCCTGGGGCAGCAGCTTCTTCCTGATGTCCTCGGTGAAGTACGGGCCGATGTCCTGGAGCGCGCCCTGGCTGACGTACTCCGGGAGCTGCGGGTACTCGATGGAGACGAGGTCGGGGGCGTTGCCCGCCTTCACGGCGTTGGAGATCTTGGCGTAGCCGCCCGCGTTGCCGGACGGGATCTCCTCGTACACCACCTTGATGTTCGTGTGCGAGGCGTTGAACGCGTCAACGACCTCCTTGGATCCCTTGGCCCAGCCCCAGAAGGTGATGCTGACGGGCTTGCCGTCACCTCCGGCGGCGGACGTGTCGTCACCGCCGCCGCCACAAGCCGTGAGAACGGCGAGGGCGGTGGCGGCTCCGGCTACGGCGAGGGACGTTCTGCTCGGACTGCGGCTCACGGCGAGGCTCCTGACCAGGCGGCGACATGGCGTTGGCCGTGATCCTTGGACCAGCCGTGACCGAAGTCAAGAGCGAAAGATCGATTGATCGAAAAAAGATCAGAAGAGTTGCGTACGGACGCCGCCCCGGTGCCGGGGGAACGCCTACGGAAGAGGCGCTCCGCAGGAGTCCCTGACCCGCAGCTGCGGCAGCAGCGTCAGATGCCGGCGCGGGGCGTCCGCGCCCTGGCCGAGCCGCTCCACCAGCAGGTCCGTCGCATGCCGGCCCACCTCGCGCTTGGGCGGGGCCACGGCGGTGAGCGGGGTGTCCGCGAGCGCGGCCACCTCGTCGTCATACGCGATGAGCGCGAGGTCCTCCGGCACCCGCACGCCCAGCTCCGCCAAGCGCTGCACGACCTGGATCGCGTCCACGTCGTTGTGGATGAGCGCCGCGGTCGCCACCCCCGAGCGGACCGCCTCGCGCAGCGCCCGCACGGCTTCCTCGAACGCCTCCGGAGCCAGTTCCGCCGGTACGGAATCGATCACGTCCTGCGGTGCGCGCAGCCCGAGCACCCCCAGTGCCTCCGCGTATCCGGAGCGCACCGCGAGGGCGGTCGGGGAGTCCGCGCGGGCCATCAGCAGCGGCGCTCCGTGCCCGAGGTCCACCAGATGGCGCACGGCCAGCAGCACCCCGTGGGCATGGTCCGAGCAGACGCGGTCCAGGCCGTCCAGAGGCGACCCGGCGGTGGGCCTGCGCTCCAGCAGGACGGTCGGCACCGGCAGTGAGCTGATCCAGTCGCCGAAGGCCGACGGGTCGCCGGGATGCTGCCAGCCGGGCGCGACCAGCAGGCCCTCGGCCCCCGCGGACAGCAGCCCCTCGGTGCGTGCGTGGTCCTCCTGCGGCCGGTAGTCGGAGATCCGAAGGATCAGCCGGGCGCCCGCCCGGGCGGCGGCCTCGTGGGCGCCCCTGATCACCTCGGCGAAGTAGTAGGTCGCGGAGGGCGCCAGCATGCCGAGGACCAGGCCGTGCCCGGCGCCGGCGGGGCCCGTGGCGGGGGCGGTGTCCTGGGGCCAGGACACCGAACCGTGGACCCGGTCGAGCAGGCCGCGGCCGGCCAGGTCCTCGACGTCCCGGCGCACCGTGACGGGCGAGACCCCCAGCTGGGAGGCCAGGTCCGACACCCGGGCCGAACCCCGGTCGCGTACCAGCCCGAGCAGGCGGTCATGACGTTCAGCAGCACTTTCGCGCACGGCGGCAGTCCCCTCGCAGTGTGTGACCCGGCCCCTGGCCCGGCCGGTTCCGGAGCCGATGTCCGACCCTAGACCAACGTGATCGAACGATGGGAGTTTCGATCATTCAAACGCGATCCATTGACGTTCGATCAATCCGAGTCCAGGATTCCCGGCGATGCCGATCCGGCCGCTCCCGGCCCGTCCCGACCCTGACTGTTCGCACGGAGGAATTGTGAGACATCGCCTCACCGCCGCAGCGCTCGCGGCCCTGACCGCCACCGCCGGTCTGACGCTCGCAGGCCCGGCCTCCGCGCAGGCGGCGCCCGCCGGCCGGACCTTCCACGTCGACTGCGCCGCGTCCCCGGACGGGGCGGACGGCAGCAGGCGGCATCCCTGGACCACACTCGCCGAAGCCGGTGCGCATACCTACGGGCCGGGCGACCGGCTCCTCTTCAAGCGCGGCGCCACCTGCACCGGCACCCTGGCCCCCACCGGCGCGGGCTCCGCCCGAGCCCCGTTCACCATCGCCGACTACGGCACCGGCCCGGCCCGCGCCCGGCTCGACGGCGCCGGCGCGCACGACACCGTCCTGCTCGCCGACACGCAGTACGTGCACCTCAGGAACCTGGAGATCACCAACGCCGACAACCCGGGCAGCGAGCGCAACGGTGTCCGCCTGCGCCTCACCGACTACGGCGTCGCCCGGGGCTTCGTCATCAGCGGCCTCTACATCCACGATGTGCGGGGAGGCGACCACAAGACCCTGGCCGGCTCCAGCGCCCTCCACATCGCCGTCGAGGGCACGGCGAAGGCCAGCTGGTACGGCGGGCTGGACATCGGGCACAACCGCATCGAGGACGTCGACCGCGAGGGCATCTACTTCAAGTCGACCTTCTCCAAGCGCGATCTGGTCGGTCAGCAGCAGGACCCGAACGTCTACCCGGGGGAGTGGACCCCCAGCACCGGCGTCCGCATCCACCACAACACGCTGAAGTCCCTGGCGGGCGACGGCATGAAGCTCGACACCACGAGCGGCGCCCGCGTCGACCACAACCGGGTCGACGGCTTCCAGCTCCGTTCGCCCTCCGCCAACGCGGGCATCTGGACCTTCAACACCGACGACACGACCGTCGAGTACAACGAGGTCTCGGGCGGCGGCAACACCCATGACGGCATGTCCTTCGACGCCGACGGCGCGTCGCGGAACACCGTCTTCCAGTACAACCACAGCCACGACAACGAGGGCGGCTTCCTGCTGATCTGCCCGTACAGCGGGGCGAAGACCATCGGCACGGTCGCCCGCTACAACGTCAGCAGCGACGACGGCGCCCGCCTGATCCAGAACTGCTGGGGCCCGATCCTCGGCACCCAGATCTACAACAACACCTTCCGCAACACGAAGCGGATCCCCGGCCACCTCGTCCAGGACGACGCCGGCAGCCCCGCCACCACCCAGCACGAACTGTCGGTCCGCAACAACGTCTTCGTCAGCGAGGGCGCCGGAGGCTACGCCTTCAAGAACCCGACCCCCGGGCTCTCCTTCGACCACAACGCCTTCTACGGCATCGACATGACGCGCCCGAACCCCGGCGGGATCACGGCCGACCCGGAGCTCCGGGACGACTTCCGCCTCGGCGCGGGCTCGCCCGCCCTCGCCGCCGGAGCCGTCATCGCGGACAACGGCGGCAAGGACTACTTCGGCGACCGGCTGAAGCCCGGCGCCCCGAACATCGGCGCCTACGCGGGCCGCGGGATCCGGTAACCCACCACTCACCGCGGCCCGTACTTGCGGCCTGTCCTGGAGGTGACACCTCCGAGCAGGCCGCGCGGCGTCACCTTCACCAGCCCCATCAACGCCTTGTACCGCGGGTCCGGGATCGAGACCGACTTGCCGCGCGCCAGGTCCGCCAGGGCCGTGGCCACCACCTTGTCGGCGTCGAGCCACATCCAGCCCGGGATGTTGCCCGTGCCCATCCCGGCCCGCTGATGGAACTCCGTGCGGACGAAGCCGGGGCAGAGCGCCATCATCCGCACGCCCGACCCGGCCAGGTCCTTCGCCGCGCCCTGGGTGAACTGCACGACCCACGCCTTGGACGCCCCGTACGTACCGCGCGGCAGGAACGCCGCCACCGAGGCCACGTTCACGATGCCGCCCCTGCCCCGTTCCCTCATGCCGGCCGCGGCCGCCGAGGTCAGCCGCAGGACCGCCTCGCAGTGCACCTTCAGCATCACCAGCTCGTCGGCCATCGGGACGTCGAGGTACTGGCCCTTGTTGCCGAACCCGGCGTTGTTGACCAGCAGGTCGATGGGCTGCGTGCGGTCGGCCAGCCGGTTCTCGACCGCGGCGATCCCGTCGTCCCGGGACAGGTCCGCGGTCAGCACCTCGGCCTCGATGCCGTGCCGGTCGTGGAGCTCGGTGGCCTGTTCCCGCAGCCGGTCGGTGTCGCGGGCCACCAGCACGAGGTTGTGCCCCCCGGCCGCGAGCCGCCGCGCGAAGGCGGCCCCGATGCCCGCGGTCGCGCCCGTAATCAGTGCAGTCGTCATACGCGGCACGTTAGTGCCCCGCGTGCGCCCTCGGACGACCCGCCCGGCCCCCGGCCCGACGGCCACGACCTGCCCCGCCGCCCCGCCGTCCGCGGGGGACGGCGGTGGGCGGGGGACATGTACGGAGTGTCGGGATCGGCGGGGCCGGCCCACCGCGGCGCGCTCATCAGTGTGTGCCCCCCCGGGGATCCGGCGGTGTCCTTCCGGCCCGCGGAGCCCGCTCCGTTTCCCGGCCGTCCGCCCGGCCCGCCGGGGACCGGGCCCGTCAGGACGCCGCCGCCTTCCCCTCGTGGGCGCGCGCCTGCCGCAGCGCCTCGGGGTGCAGGGCCTCGCCGGCCGGAAGCAGCAGCGGCAGCAGGTCGCGCCGGGTCGTCACGGCCCGGAACTGCAGGGCCACCGTCACCTCGTGGGCCGGCCGGTGCACGATCTCGACCGGGTCGCCGGCCCGGATGCCGCCCGGCGTGATCACCCGGAGGTACGCACCGGGGGCCGCCGCCCGCGTGAACCGCTTGACCCAGCGCTCCTCGCCCAGGTGGCCCGCGAACGTGCGGCACGGAATCCGGCCGGACGTGACCTCCAGGACCAGCTCGGCACCGATCCGCCAGCGCTCGCCGATCAGCGCCTCGCTGACCGTCACCCCGCTCGTGGTCAGGTTCTCGCCGAACGTGCCGTTGGCCAGCGGGCGCCCCAGCTCCCGCTCCCAGGCGTCGAGCTCCTCGCGGGCGAAGGCGTACACGGCCTGGTGCGAGCCGCCGTGGTGGCGCAGGTCGCAGACGGTGTCCCCGGCCACCCCGCTGCCGCCCTCGCCCTCCGGGCCCGGGTCGCCAACCCGTATGAGCCCCTCCACGGGGCGCTTGTCGATCCCGGTCACGCCGGCCGGGGCATCGGTGTAGGGCGCCGCCACGGGACGTCCCGCGTTCACCGTCAGCACAGTCATCGCAGTCATGCCCGCACGCTAGCGACCCGTGACCCAAAGCCGCACGCGAGTAATGCACGGGCAGTCCAAGCGTCCCTTATATTCGAAGGGTGATCGAAGCCCGTCATCTCCGAGTCCTGCGCGCCGTGGCCGGTACCGGCTCCTTCTCCGCCGCCGCCCGCGAGCTGGGCTGCACCCAGCCCGCCGTGAGCCAGCAGATGAAGGCGCTGGAGTCCTCGGCGGGCACCACGCTGCTCATCCGCACCGGACGCGAGATGCGGCTGACCCAGGCCGGTGAGGCGCTCGTACGCCACGCCTCGGGCATCCTCGCCGGGCTCACCGCCGCCGAGGAGGAGGTCGCCGCGATCGCCGGGCTGCGGGCCGGGCGGGTCCGGCTGGTCTCCTTCCCCAGCGGCAGCTCCTCCCTGGTGCCGGGGGCCCTCGCCGCGCTCCGGGCCGCCCATCCCGGCACCCGGGTCTCCCTGGTCGAGGCGGAGCCGCCCCGCTCGGTGGAGATGCTGCGCGACGGCGACTGCGACATCGCCCTGGCCTTCCGGTACGGCACGCCGGGCGCCGAGTGGGACGACCTGGTGGTGCGGCCCCTGCTCACCGACCGGCTGATCGGGCTGGTTCCCGAGGGGCACGGGCTCGCGGACCGGGACGAGGTGGGCATCGGCGAACTCGCCGGGGAGCCGTGGATCGCCGGCTGCCCGCGCTGCCGCCGGCAGCTGGTGGAGGTCTGTGAGGCGTCCGGCTTCACCCCGCGGATCGACTTCGCCACCGACGACTACCCGGCGGTGATCGGCCTGGTCGGCGCGGGGCTCGGGGTGGCGGTCCTGCCGGCGCTGGCGATCGAGTCGGTACGCCCCAGGGGTGCCCGGACCGTCACGGTGGAGCCGGCCATCGAGCGCGAGATCGTCGCCCTGACCCTGCCCGACCTGGCACAGGTCCCGGCCGTGGCGGCCACCCTGGACCAGCTGTCGCTGGCGGCCGCGCGCTGAGCGGCCTTCGACCGGCCCGCGCGGCTGAGTGAAGAAACGTTTCTGTTCTGGTGGGGCGTGGCGAGGTCAGCCGCGTCCGGGCGGGGGCGAGGGGGCCGCCGCGCCGATCAGCCGGTTACGGGCGCGGCCCATGAGCTCCTCGCGTTCGTCCTCGGTCAGCCCTCCCCACACCCCGTAGGGCTCGCGTACCGCCAGGGCGTGGGCGGCGCACTCGGCGCGCACCGGGCAGCGCATGCAGACCTCTTTCGCGGAGGTCTCGCGGGCGCTCCGGGCGGCTCCGCGTTCCCCCTCGGGGTGGAAGAAGAGCGAGCTGTCGACCCCTCGGCAGGCCGCCAGCAGCTGCCAGTCCCACAGATCGGCGTTGGGTCCGGGTAGGCGGGAGAAATCTGCCATTGCTAGTCCCCTCGAAACCATGCTGAGTCGGAAACGTCGTGGTCGTCCGTCGTGCCATGCCCATGACCGTACATCTACGGTGTTAGTAGATGTAAATATGACTGATTGCGAATCTAGTCACAGACACCAGCAAAAGGGAAGAAAACCCGCTAAATGGTGCATAAGGCCGTCCGGCGGTTCGGTTGACGGCTGCATGACCTCGTGGCGTTCTCCTCCGTGCTCGACCCCTCACGTAGAGTGCCGAACCCGGTCGCCCGACCCGTAACTCTTTCGAGTGACCATCGTTGAGAGTGCGGAGGCGGTTGGCAGAGAAAGCGATCGGGCAGGTGTCCGAGAGCGTCAACCGCACAGGTGACGACTTGTAACAGCCTGGAGGCACAAGGTGACGCGCATCAGCTGCGGGGGGCGGTCATGACATCCGTTCTCGTCTGCGACGATTCCCCGCTTGCCCGAGAAGCGCTCCGGCGCGCGGTCGCGACCGTGCCCGGCGTCGAGCGTGTGACGACGGCGGCCAACGGGGAGGAAGTGCTCCGCCGCTGGGGTGCCGACCGTTCGGATCTGATTCTCATGGACGTACGCATGCCCGGCCTCGGGGGGGTGGAGACAGTCCGCCGGCTTCTTTCCGCCGACCCCGGTGCGCGGATCATCATGCTGACCGTCGCCGAGGACCTGGACGGCGTGGCGCTCGCGGTCGCCGCAGGGGCGCGCGGGTACCTGCACAAGGACGCCTCCCGGGCCGAACTCCGGGCGACCGTCACCCAGGCCCTGGCCGATCCGACGTGGCGGCTCGCCCCGCGCCGGCTGCGGTCGGCCGAGATGGGCGCGGCGCCCACGCTCACGGCGCGGGAGATCCAGGTGCTCGAAGGGATGAGCCACGGCCGCTCCAACGCGGAGATCGGCCGTGAGCTGTTCCTCTCCGAGGACACGGTGAAGACGCACGCCAGGCGCCTGTTCAAGAAGCTGGGCGCTTCGGACCGCGCGCACGCGGTGGCGCTCGGCTTCCGCTGGGGCCTGGTCCGCTGAGGGCCGGCCGTGACCGGCCGCCGATCCACTCCCCGTCCGCTCGCGGGCGGACGGGGCGACCCGGGCGCAGGGCGCGGTCAGGGGTCGTGTCCACGGACGCGGCCCGCTCGTACCCCGCCGGGGAAACCCGCCTCACCGGCGGCATGTGACGCTTCCCGGCCGATGACGCATCCTTGAGACGTGGAGTTCCTCGGGAACGATTCGGTCGAGCGGAAGGGGAGGGCGCAGGACATGACTTCCGGCGCACCCGCTCATAACGCTTCAGTGCACAACTACGGACGGGGTGCCGCGGATGACGCGGCACCGGGGCACCATGGTCCGATGCGCGAGGACGGAACGACGGTGATCGGCGCCCTGGTGCATCGCGCCGTCGAGGGCGACGCGCAGGCCACCCATGATCTGCTGGCTCATGTCCACCCCCTCGCGCTGCGCTACTGCAGGTCCCGGCTGAACCGGCTGCCCGGTGATGCCCGTCACTTCGTGGAGGACCTGGCGCAGGAGGTCTGTGTCGCGGTGCTGATGGCACTGCCGCGGTACAAGGACACCGGCAGACCCTTCGAGGCCTTCGTCTTCGCCATCGCCGGCCACAAGGTGGCCGACCTCCAGCGGGCCGCGATGCGGCACCCGGGGTCGACCGCGGTGCCCTCCGACGAGATGCCGGAGCGGCCGGACGACTCGCTCGGGCCCGAGGAGCGGGCCCTGCTCAGCAGCGACGCCGCCTGGGCCAAGAAGCTCCTGGCCAACCTCCCGGAGAACCAGCGCGAGCTGCTGGTCCTGCGGGTCGCCGTCGGGCTCACCGCGGAGGAGACCGGACAGATGCTCGGCATGTCGCCGGGTGCCGTCCGGGTCGCCCAGCACCGTGCGCTGAGCCGGCTGCGGGCCCTCGCGGAACAGTGACACGGGCCGTGACCGGCCCCGTAGAAAGCTACAGAACCTCCAGGTGATCTTGCCCGTGGAATGAGACACCCCCGGAGGCCGTTAGCATGGACATCCGCACCGATCAAGGCCATTTGGGGAAGGTGTCATGACTGCATACGTCGACGGAGTGCCCGAGAAATTCGCGACGCTCGGGCTGACATACGACGACGTGCTGCTGCTGCCGGGCGCATCTGAAGTGCTGCCCAACGCGGTCGACACCTCGACGCTCATCTCACGGAACGTCCGCGTGAACATCCCGCTGCTCTCCGCCGCGATGGACAAGGTGACCGAGGCCCGCATGGCCATCGCCATGGCCCGTCAGGGCGGCGTCGGCGTACTGCACCGCAACCTGTCGGTCGAGGACCAGGTCAACCAGGTCGACCTGGTGAAGCGGTCCGAGTCCGGCATGGTCACCGACCCGATCACCGTCAGCCCGGACGCGACGCTCGGCGAGGCGGACGCGCTCTGCGCCAAGTTCCGCATCAGCGGCGTCCCGGTCACCGACCCCTCGGGCAAGCTGCTCGGCATCGTCACCAACCGTGACATGGCGTTCGAGTCGGACCGCTCGCGCCAGGTGCGTGAGGTCATGACCCCGATGCCGCTGGTCACCGGCCGGGTCGGCATCTCCGGCGTGGACGCCATGGAGCTGCTGCGCCGCCACAAGATCGAGAAGCTTCCGCTGGTCGACGAGGCGGGCATCCTCAAGGGCCTCATCACGGTCAAGGACTTCAAGAAGGCCGAGCAGTACCCGAACGCGGCCAAGGACGCGGAGGGCCGGCTGCTCGTCGGCGCGGCCGTCGGCGCGAGCCCGGAGGCGCTGGACCGCGCCCAGGCGCTGGCCGGGGCCGGGGTGGACTTCCTGATCGTCGACACCTCGCACGGCCACAACAGCAACGCCCTCAACTGGATGGCGAAGATCAAGTCGGCCGTGGACGTGGACGTCATCGGCGGCAACGTGGCGACCCGCGACGGCGCCCAGGCCCTGATCGACGCCGGCGTGGACGGCGTGAAGGTGGGCGTCGGACCCGGTTCGATCTGCACCACCCGGGTGGTCGCCGGCATCGGCGTCCCCCAGGTCACCGCGATCTACGAGGCCGCGCTGGCCGCCCGCGCGGCGGGCGTCCCGGTCATCGGCGACGGAGGCCTGCAGTACTCCGGCGACATCGGCAAGGCGCTCGCCGCCGGCGCCGACAGCGTGATGCTGGGCTCCCTCCTCGCGGGCTGTGAGGAGTCCCCTGGAGAGCTCCAGTTCATCAACGGCAAGCAGTTCAAGTCGTACCGCGGCATGGGTTCGCTGGGCGCGATGCAGTCCCGTGGACAGGGCCGCTCGTACTCGAAGGACCGCTACTTCCAGGCCGAGGTGTCCTCCGACGACAAGCTCGTCCCCGAGGGCATCGAGGGCCAGGTGCCCTACCGCGGCCCGCTGGCCAACGTGCTGCACCAGCTCGTCGGCGGTCTCCGCCAGACGATGGGGTACGTGGGCGCCGCCTCCGTCGACGAGATGGAGAGCAAGGGCCGCTTCGTGCGGATCACGTCGGCGGGTCTCAAGGAGAGCCACCCGCACGACATCCAGATGACGGTCGAAGCACCGAACTACAGCAGGAAGTAACGCGACAGCGCAGGTGAGGGGCGGTCCGGCATTCCCGGAACCGCCCCTCCTTGCTGTGTCGGGGATACTGGACAGCGCAGACGCAGAGGGAAAGGCCACACCATCGTGACTGAGATCGAGATCGGGCGCGGCAAGCGCGGCCGCCGGGCATACGCATTCGACGACATCGCCGTCGTCCCGAGCCGCCGGACCCGCGACCCGAAGGAGGTCTCGATCGCCTGGCAGATCGACGCCTACCGCTTCGAGCTGCCGTTCCTGGCCGCTCCCATGGACTCCGTCGTCTCCCCGCAGCACGCCATCCGCATCGGTGAGCTCGGCGGTCTCGGTGTGCTCAACCTGGAAGGCCTGTGGACCCGGCACGCCGACCCGCAGCCGCTCCTCGACGAGATCGCCGAGATGCCCGTCGAGTCCGCGACGCGCCGGCTCCAGGAGATCTACTCCGCGCCCATCCAGGAGGAGCTGATCGGGCAGCGCATCAAGGAGGTCCGCGACTCCGGCGTCGTCACCGCCGCCGCGCTCTCCCCGCAGCGCACCGCGCAGTTCTCCAAGGCCGTCGTCGACGCGGGGGTGGACATCTTCGTCATCCGCGGTACGACGGTCTCCGCCGAGCACGTCTCGGGTGCGGCCGAGCCGCTCAACCTCAAGCAGTTCATCTACGAGCTGGACGTCCCGGTGATCGTCGGCGGCTGCGCCACGTACACCGCGGCCCTGCACCTGATGCGCACGGGCGCGGCCGGTGTCCTCGTCGGCTTCGGCGGCGGCGCGGCGCACACCACGCGCAACGTCTTCGGCATCCAGGTCCCGATGGCGACCGCGGTCGCCGATGTGGCCGGGGCCCGCCGTGACTACATGGACGAGTCCGGCGGCCGGTACGTGCACGTGATCGCGGACGGCGGCGTCGGCTGGTCCGGCGACCTGCCGAAGGCCATCGCCTGCGGCGCCGACGCCGTGATGATGGGCTCCCCGCTGGCCCGCGCGACGGACGCGCCGGGCCGTGGCCGCCACTGGGGCATGGAGGCGGTCCACGAGGACGTGCCGCGCGGCAAGCTGGTCGACCTCGGCTCCGTCGGGACGACGGAGGAGGTCCTCACCGGCCCCTCGCACACCCCGGACGGCTCGATGAACATCTTCGGCGCCCTGCGCCGGGCGATGGCGACGACGGGGTACAGCGACCTCAAGGAGTTCCAGCGCGTCGAGGTGACGGTGGCGGACTCGCAGCACCGCCGCTGACTGCCCGGAGCATGACGGGAGGGCCCGGACCGCGATCGCGGTCCGGGCCCTCCCGTGTGTCCTGCGTGCGGTCCGCGACTAGTCGGACGTCTTGCGGGCCGTGGAGAACGCGACCACGGCGGCGACCGCGAAGAACACGAAGCTCAGGGCGTCGGAGTCTTCCTTCCACACCGTGTTCAGGTCGCTGAAGTGCTCGGTGAAGATCTCGGTGACCGAGAGCGGCAGCTGCTTGCTGATGATGATCGCCTCACCGAGCAGCTGGCCGAGGTACACGCCGACCAGCGCGAGGACGCCGCTGATGACCGGCAGGGCGGGGTTGCGGCCGCCGAGCTTGCCGGCGGCGAAGCCGACGATGGCGCCGACGCCCACGGCCGCGTAGCCGATCTCGTGCTTCGTGGCACCGATGATCGCACCGTAGATGCCCGCCGCGACGAGCGCCGCGACGAGCGCGACGACGATGCCGAGGCCCACGTTGTTGCGCGCCGGTGCCACCGGTGCGAACGGGGCGCCGCCGCCGAACGGGGCGCCGCCGGGCTGCTGGCCCGCGAACGGGTTGCCGGTCGGGGCGCCGGTCTGGGGCTGGCCGGGCTGCGCGGCGTAGGGGTTGCCGGCCTGCGGCTGGCCGTCGTAGGGCTGGTTCGGCGGTGGTACGGGCGTGCTCATGGTGGGTTCCCCCTGGGACGGTGGCGCACGAATGTGCGATGAGTGACGCCGCAGGCTAGCAGTCGGTTCCGACATCGACGCACCGGAATCCTTGGGGGGACTGCGATCAGAGCCGGTGCGCGGCCCCGGCGGGGGTCGCGCCGCGGGTGTCGAGAAGGAGCTGCGCCTTCACCGCGAGGCCCTGGAGGTCGTAGGTGAGGTGGTGCTGGAGCAGCACCGTCAGATCGGCGCTGGAGGCGGCCTCGTACAGCGAATCGGCACGGGGGACCGGGAGTTCGCGTACGCGCCAGTCCAGGACGTGCGGATCGTGGTAGCCGATCTGGGCCCCCATGTCCATCAGCCGGGTGGCGATCTCGCGGGCGGGGGAGGCCTCCTGGTCGGCGAGATCCGGCTTGTAGGTGATGCCGAGGAGGAGGATCCGGGCACCGCGGACGGACTTCCCGTGCTCGTTGAGGAGGGTGGCGCAGCGCTGGATCACGTACTGCGGCATCCGGTCGTTGATCTCCTGGGCGAGCGAGACCATCCGCAGCGGGTGTCCGGGGGTGCGGCTGTTGTACGGGAGGTAGCCCGGGTCGACCGCGGCGCCGTGGCCGCCGACGCCGGGGCCGGGGCGGAAGGGCTGGAAGCCGAAGGGCTTGGTCTCGGCGCACCGGATGACGTCCCAGAGGTCGACGCCGAGGTCGTGGCAGAGCACGGCCATCTCGTTGACCAGGGCGATGTTGACGTGCCGGAAGTTGGTCTCCAGGACCTTCGTCATCTCGGCCTCGCGCGGGCCGCGGGCGCGGACGACCTTGTCGGTGAGCCGGCCGTAGAAGGCGGCGGCCGATTCGGTGCAGGCGGGGGTGAGGCCGCCGATGACCTTGGGGGTGTTGGCGTAGACGTGGGTGCGGTTGCCGGGGTCGAGCCGGCTGGGGGAGTGGGCGAGGTGGAAGTCGCGTCCGCCGCGCAGCCCCGAACC
Source organism: Streptomyces sp. NPDC005803 (assembly GCF_040630435.1). Classification (NCBI taxonomy): domain Bacteria; kingdom Bacillati; phylum Actinomycetota; class Actinomycetes; order Kitasatosporales; family Streptomycetaceae; genus Streptomyces; species Streptomyces sp. NPDC005803. Next base: position 50,920 of record NZ_JBEXXO010000018.1, read on the forward strand.
CTCCTCGAGGAGGGGGAGCAGGAAGTTCTCGGTGGTGCCGGGAGGGACCGCCGATTCCAGCAGCACGGTGGTGTGCGGGCGCAGCCGGGCGGCCAGGGCGCGGGCCGCGTCGCCCACGCCGGTGAGGTCCAGGGTGCGGTCGGGGCCGAGGGGGGTGGGCGCGCAGATCACGGCGGTACGGACCCGGCCCAGCTCGGCCTGGTTGGTGGTGGGGCGGAATCCGCCCGCGAGCATCCGGCGGATGTCGGAGGCGGGGAGTGATCCCTCGACGGGGGTGCGGCCCGCGGAGAGCTCCGCGAAGGCCCGGGGGTCGGTGTCGTAGCCGATGGTCTGGATACCGGCGGCGACGGCGGCGTGGGCGAGGGGCAGGCCGAGGTGACCGAGTCCGATGACGGCGAGGTCTGCAGGCACGTGGTGGCCGTCCTTCCCTATGACCATGAGGACAGAAAGCGCAACTGCTGGGGACAGCGCAATGTCAGACTAGGCGTAAATATGACCTATATGCCGCATTGTGGGGCCCTTGTCGTCCGGGTGTTGTCCACAGGCGGTGGCTGAAGTCGCGGAGCACGGACAGAATCGAGAGGTGGGCACGGGTACCCGACCCCGCGGTCGGGCCGCACCCCCCGTGCCGGACCACCCCGATCTACGGGAGGCAGCAGTGAGGACAGCGACACTGGGGCCCGCGGAGCGCGCCGAGGCGCTCGCCGCGATGGCCGAGCGCGAACTGGACGTGCTGGTCGTGGGGGCGGGCGTGGTCGGCGCCGGGACGGCGCTGGACGCGGTGACGAGAGGACTGTCGACCGGCCTGGTCGAGGCGCGTGACTGGGCGTCCGGCACGTCGAGCAGGTCGAGCAAGCTGATTCACGGGGGACTGCGCTATCTGGAGATGCTCGACTTCGCGCTCGTCCGCGAGGCACTGAAGGAACGCGGGCTGCTGCTGGAGCGGCTGGCCCCGCACCTGGTGAAGCCGGTGCCGTTCCTCTACCCGTTGCAGCACAAGGGCTGGGAGCGGCTGTACGCGGGCTCCGGCGTCGCTCTGTACGACGCCATGTCGGTGTCGTCCGGGCACGGCCGGGGACTGCCCATGCACCGGCACCTCTCGCGCCGCCGGGCCCTGCGGGTCGCGCCGGCGCTCAAGCGGGACGCCCTGGTGGGGGCCCTGCAGTACTACGACGCCCAGATGGACGACGCCCGCTATGTCGCGACGCTGGTGCGCACCGCCGCCGGGTACGGGGCCCAGGTGGCGAACCGGGCGCGGGTCATCGGCTTCCTCCGGGAGGGCGAACGCGTCGTCGGCGCCCGCGTGGAGGACGTGGAGGAGGGCGGTACGTACGAGGTCAGGGCCAAACAGGTGGTCAACGCCACCGGCGTCTGGACGGATGACACCCAGTCCCTGATCGGCGAGCGCGGCCAGTTCCACGTACGGGCGTCCAAGGGCATCCACCTGGTCGTCCCGAAGGACCGCATCAACTCCTCCACGGGTCTGATCCTGCGGACCGAGAAGTCCGTGCTCTTCGTCATCCCGTGGGGGCGGCACTGGATCGTCGGGACGACGGACACCGACTGGGACCTGGACAAGGCCCATCCGGCGGCGTCCAGCGCGGACATCGACTACCTGCTCGAACACGTCAACTCGGTCCTGTCCACGCCCCTGACCAGGGACGACGTCCAGGGCGTCTACGCGGGGCTGCGCCCTTTGCTGGCCGGTGAGTCGGACGCGACCAGCAAGCTGTCGCGCGAGCACACGGTGGCGCACCCGCTGCCGGGCCTCGTCGTCGTCGCGGGCGGCAAGTACACGACGTACCGGGTGATGGCCAAGGACGCCGTCGACGAGGCGGTGCACGGCCTCGACCAGCGGGTCGCGGAGTGCGTCACCGAGGACATCCCGCTGCTGGGCGCCGAGGGCTACCGCGCCCTGTGGAACGCACGGGCCAGGATCGCCGCCCGCGCGGGCCTGCACGTCGCCCGGGTGGAGCACCTGCTCAACCGGTACGGCTCCATGGCCGAGGAGATCCTGGAGCTGATCGTCGCCGACCCGGTGACGGGCGAACCGCTGCCGGCCGCCGACGACTACCTGAAGGCCGAGATCGTCTACGCGGCCTCGCACGAGGGGGCCCGCCACCTCGACGACGTCCTGACGCGGCGCACCCGGATCTCCATCGAGACCTTCGACCGGGGTACGCGCTCCGCCCGGCTGTGCGCGGAGCTGATGGCGCGGGTGCTGGACTGGGACCAGGGCCGGATCGACCGCGAGGTCGCGCACTACGAGAAGCGGGTGGAGGCGGAACGGGAGTCGCAGCGCCAGCCGGACGACCTGACGGCGGACGCGGCGCGGCTGGGGGCGCCCGACATCCTGCCTACCTAGTGCCGCGGCGGGCAGGCGACGTCTGCCCGCCGCGACGCCCGGGGTGCGCCCGCCAAGGCGGGGCGTCAGGGCGGGCCACGCGTGCGGCGGTTCGGGATCGCGGTGGTCCGGGGCGTCGCTCTGGACGGCGGGCCCTGGCAGGCGGGAGGCTACTCGGGTGAGATGTGGTTCGCTGGGGGAGCGGGCGGAGGCGTGGTCCTGGCGCGGCGGCGCCGCGCGTACGGGCCCGGCCGGAATCCCTTCCGCCCGGCCCCATCATGACGGTCCCCGGACCCGGCACCAGGACCGGTCCCGGGGTGAGGGACAATGAACGCTCTGCCAGGGCGGGTTGATCGCAGAGGGGACGCATGTCGGAGGCGGAGCAGGCACGGGAGCCCCAACGGGACAAGGACGGACGTCTTCTCGCGGGGCGGTACCGGCTCGGAGAGGTGCTCGGCCGGGGCGGTATGGGCACGGTCCACCGCGCTGTCGACGAGACGCTGGGCCGTACGGTCGCGGTCAAGGAACTGCGGTTCCCCTCCGCGATCGACGAGGACGAGAAGCGCCGGCTCATCACGCGCACGCTGCGCGAGGCCAAGGCGATCGCCCGGATCCGCAACAACGGCGCGGTCACCGTCTACGACGTGGTCGACGAGGACGACCGGCCGTGGATCGTCATGGAACTCATCGAGGGCAAGTCGCTGGCCGAGGCGGTGCGGGAGGACGGCGTCCTGACGCCGAAGCGGGCCGCCGAGGTCGGCCTCGCCATCCTCGACGTGCTGCGCTCGGCGCACCGCGAGGGCATCCTGCACCGCGACGTGAAGCCGTCCAACGTGCTGATCGCCGAGGACGGCCGGGTCGTGCTCACCGACTTCGGGATCGCCCAGGTCGAGGGCGACCCGTCGGTCACCTCCACCGGCATGCTCGTCGGCGCGCCCTCGTACATCTCGCCGGAGCGGGCCCGCGGGCACAAGCCGGGACCGCCCGCCGACCTGTGGTCGCTCGGCGGACTGCTGTACGCGAGCGTGGAGGGTTCCCCGCCGTACGACAAGGGGTCGGCGATCGCGACCCTGACCGCCGTGATGACCGAGCCGCTCGACCCGCCGAAGAACGCGGGCCCGCTGGAGGAGGTCATCTACGGGCTGCTCGCCCGGGACCCCGAGCAGCGGCTCGACGACGCGGGCGCGCGCGCCCTGCTCAACGAGGTCATCAACGCCCCGGAGCAGCCGGAGGCCCCGGTCCCGCCGCCGGCCGACGCCACCCAGGTGATGGCGCTCCCGAAGAACGTGACCGGCGCCCCCGCCAAGGCGGCGCAGAAGGCCCCCGAGACGGGCGAGGGCGCCCGCGACCGGCTGCGCGGGGCGCTGCGCTCGGCGCGGAACGCCAAGGCGGCCCCCGCCGCGGCCGCCGGAGCAGCCGCCGTGGCGTCCGCCCCGGCCCGGCCGGCCAAGGCTCCCTCGACGGCCACGGCCTCCCCCTCGGGGGCCGTACCGCCGCCGCGTCCGGCCACGTCACCGCTCACCCCGCCCCGCGCGTCCCTCACGGACGTGGTGCCGCGCCGGACGCTGGCGATCATCGCGGCCGTCATCGCGCTCGCCGTGCTCGGCACGGTCCTCGCGCTCACGCTCGGCGGGGACGACGCGGGCTCCGACAACGCCGGCAAGGGCAAGGACGGCACGACCGCCACCGCCGGAGCCTCCGCCGGCAGTGGCGACGGCAGCGGCTCCAACGGCTCCGCCGACACGGAGCAGGGCAGTGGCAAGGGGCAGGGCACCGGCGAGGCCGAGAAGGGCGGTGGCCAGGGGAAGGACGAGGACTCGGGCAAGGGATCGGACGGTTCCGGCGACGACTCGGACGGCGCTGACGCGCTGCCCGCCGGGTACCGGTGGGTCACCGACAAGCGGTTCCACTTCACCATGGCCATGCCCGAGGGCTTCCGGCGCAACTCGATCGCGGGCGTCAACTCCGGCGGGATCTACAACGTCGACAAGGGGTACCCGCGCGTCCAGATCGACTACAACGACTCGCCCGGCAAGGACGCGGCCGCCGCCTGGAACGCGCTGAAGGGCGCGGTCGCCGCGAGCAGCAACGGGTACCACCACCTGGGGATACAGAAGGTCCAGTACAACGGGTACCCGACCGTCGCCGACTGGCAGTTCGAGCGGAACGAGAACGGCCAGCGGAGCCGCGTCCTGAACCGCGGCTTCAAGGTCGACGCCAAGCGCGGCTACTCGATCATGATCAGCTGCAAGGCCGACGAGTGGGACGGCGAGGCGTGCCGGACGCTGCGCAAGACGGCGTTCGACACGTTCAAGCCCCTCGACTGAGGGACGCCGCGCGGCCGGGTTGCGCCGACCCTGCCGCGCGGTCGACTCTTGCCACGTATTGTGAGAGCTCGAAGACCGTACGCAGCCGGGACCGCGAGCCAATTGCACCGTAAGTGACCGCGATTGACGGTTTCATGCGGTCGAAGTGACCGGGGGACAGCGCGCTCTGGGGAGGCGTCGTGGACGACTACGCGGGTCGGGTACTTGCCGACCGCTACCGCCTTCCGCTGCCTCCGTCCGATGAGTACGAACTCGTCGAGACCCGGGCGTTCGACACCTACAGCGGCCAGGAGGTCCTGGTCCGGCAGGTGCCGTTGCCCGAGGTCGTGGACGCCGAGGTGCTCGACGCGGACGGGCTGCCCATGGCGGCGCGGCGCGCCGGCGGGCGCACGGTGCGGCGGTCCACCGATCCGGCGGTCCGGCGCGCCATCGAGGCCGCCCAGGCGGCGGCCCAGGTGCCCGACCACCCGCGCCTGGACCAGGTCTTCGACGTGTTCGCGGAGGCGGGTTCGCTCTGGATAGTGAGCGAACTGGTCGCGGCCCGGCCGCTGGCGGCCCTCCTCGCGGAGCGCCCGCTCAATCCGTACCGGGCCGCCGAGATCGGCTCCGACGTCCTGACCGCGCTGCGCGTGCTGCACGCCCACGGCTGGACCCACCGCAACATCACCGTGCGCACGGTGCTCGTCTGCGACGACGGACGCGTCGTGCTGACCGGCCTGGCGGCCGGAGCGGCCGAGGAGGCGCTCTGCGGGTACGTGCCGGTGCCCCGCGCCGACGACGAGGACGGCTACGGCGCCCCCGCGGTCGAATCGGGGCCCACGGGCCCGTACGTCCCGCCCGCGGTCGAGACCGGCGGAATCGGTCCGCACGGCCCGCTCGCCGTGGAGCCGGGAGACGGCGATCCGTACGGCCCGCCGGCGGTCGAGACCGGCGGAACCGATCCGTACGGCCCGCCCGAGGTGGAGCCGGGGGACGGCGATCCGTACGGCCCGCCCGAGGTGCCCGGATCCCGTGGGCCCGCGGCCATCGAGTCCGGTTCGGGGGCCGGGGGCGGCCCGGCGCGGCCCCACGGCGCCGGCGAGCTGGAGTCCGTGCGCCGGCCGTCACCGCCCGTGCCGCCGGCCACCGTGCCCCTCCCCCTCCCCGAGGCCGGCAGCGCACAGGCGCGGGCCGCGCGGGCGGGCGCCATCGCCGCGTACCGTGCGGGCGCCCGCGCCGCCGCCCGCATCAGCGAGGAGGAGCGCCGGGCCGGCGCGGACACCGGCACCCTGCCGGTCCAGCGGCCCGCCCGCCCGGAGTACCCGGAGCAGTCCCCGGGCCGGCCCGGCGTCCCGGACGGGTACGCCGACGAGGACCTGTACGACGACGAGGATCCGTACGACGACGAGGGAGACGACGGCCCGCCGCCCCGGCGGCTCCATCTGACCGGTTCCTGGGACGACGGCCCCGGCCGAGGGCGCCCGGTGCCCGCCGGGGGCTCCAGCGAGGACGCCCTGCGCGCCGACTCCCGGCGCCAGGGCACCGGCGCCGCCCCGGCCGTCCGCCCCCAGTCTCCGGCCGCCCCCCGCGAGACCTCCCCGGGCCGCTGGGACGAGATCGTCGCCGGAAGCCGTGACGCGTCCGCGTACCGCGGCCCCGCCACCACCCTCGCCGCCGAGCGGGCCCGGCAGGCCCGGATCGCCGTCGTCGGCGCGGTCACCGAGCGCTGGGCGCCCGAGCAGGCCGGACCGGTCCACGAGAACTGGCAGCTGGCCCCGCCCATCGGCCCGTCCACCGACCTGTGGGCACTGGGCGCCCTGCTCTACCGCGCCGTACAGGGCCACGCCCCGTACCCGGAGGAGAACGCCGCCGAACTCGTCCAGATGGTCTGCGGCGAACCGCCCGCCTTCGCCGAGGAGTGCGGCCCGCTGCGGCCCGTCGTCGAGTCGCTGCTGCGCCAGGACCCCACCGAGCGGCCGGACTTCGAGGAACTGCGCGGCTGGCTGCGCTCCCTCGTGCGGTCGGCGCCCGAGCCGGACGCCGGTCTCGACGTCGTGCCGCTGCCCTCCGCCGACGCCACCCGGCTGCCCGTGGTGCGCCGCCGCGGCGAACTGGTCCGCAAGCGCCGCGGCCGGCGGGGCGGGGCGGCCCACGGCCGGCACCGCCACACCAAGGACCGCCTGGAACCCGCGGAGCGGGCCGTCCGCGGACCGCGCGAGACGGCGGCCCCGAAGCCGCCCCGTGAACCCAAGGGCCCGAAGGCGCTGCGCACCCCGCCCCGCCCGCAACCGGACGGGCGGCACGCACCGCGCAGGCTCGGCCGGCTGCTGCTCGTCCTGATCCTGCTGCTCCTGGCCGCCGCGATCGTGTACGCGGTGATGTTCATGCCCAAGTCGGGTATGGAGTCCGGCGCCGCGCCGTCCCGTACCGCCTCCACGGCGCCCGAGCCCGGCACCCAGGACTCCGGCGAGCCGACGCCCTCGCACTCCTCGGGCGCCCAGCAGCCGCAGACCAGCCGCTCCGCCGTAGCCCTCGCCCCCGGCTACACCCTGCGCAAGGACGCCGAGGGCTTCGAGGTCGGAGCGCCCAAGGGCTGGCAGCGCAGCCCGGCCGGCGCGGACCGTCAGATCCGTTACGGCAGCGACGGTTTCAGCCTCCTCGTCGTCCCGGGGCGCGACACCGTGACGGCCAACGGAGCCGATCCGCTCGACTACCAGCGGGACAAGGAACCGGAGTTGCAGCAGTTCCGCGACTCCAGCTGGGCGTCGGCGAGCGGGCTGCGCCGGATCGACGTCGGCCGGCAGGCCATGGCGGAGGGTCAGTTCACCTGGCAGGAAGCGGGCGGCCGTGAGGTCTACGTACGCAACCTCGTGATGATCGTCAAGGGCCGCTACCACATCCTCCAGGTCATCGGCCCGGAGGACCAGCGCGACAAGGTGACCGAAATCTACCAACAAGCCACCGCCTCCTACCGCGTGACGTAGCGAAGGACGGAATCCGGACGGGGCGGTCCGGCAGAGCGACAAGCATCACAGTGCGATCTCGTGGGCGGTGCGAGGTTCCGTGGCCGTGCCTCCCCTCCGTAACCTGTCAGCCGAAGGAACGGGGCGGGGACACGTGGATCGATCACAGGGAACGGAAGCGGGACTGGTGCTGGCCGGCAGGTACCGGCTCGGCGAAGTCCTCGGGCGCGGCGGCATGGGGAAGGTCTGGCGCGCCCATGACGAGGTGCTGCACCGCACCGTGGCCGTCAAGGAGCTGACCGCCGGGCTGTACGTCGCCGAGGCGGACCGGGTCGTGCTGCACGCGCGCACCCAGAAGGAGGCCCGCGCGGCCGCCCGCATCACGCACCCCGGCGTGGTCACCGTCCATGACGTGATCGAGTACGACAACCGGCCGTGGATCGTCATGCAGTACGTCGACGGCCCGTCACTCGCCGACCGGGCCAAGGAATCCGGCGAGATCGAACCGCGCGAGGCCGCCCGGATCGGGCTCCACGTGCTGGGCGCCCTGCGCGCCGCACACGGCGCCGGGGTGCTGCACCGCGATGTGAAGCCGGGCAACGTCCTGCTCGCCCGGGACGGCCGGGTGCTGCTCACCGACTTCGGGATCGCGGCGATCGAAGGCGACTCGACGATCACCAGGACCGGTGAACTGGTCGGATCCATCGACTACCTGGCGCCCGAGCGGGTCCGGGGCGGCGATCCCGGCCCCGCCTCCGACCTGTGGTCGCTGGGCGCCACGCTGTACACCGCGGTCGAGGGGCGCTCGCCGTTCCGCCGCACCTCCCCGATCTCCACCATGCAGGCCGTCGTGACCGAGGAACCGCCTGCCCCCGCCCGGGCCGGGGCGCTCGCCCCCGTCATCACCGCGCTGCTCCGCAAGGAACCCGAGGACCGGCCGTCGGCCGTGGAGACCGAACGGATGCTGCTGGAGGCCATGGAGGGGCGCGCGCCCCGGTCGGCCCAGGAGTACGTCCCCACGCAGCGGGTCTCCGAGGAGGCCCTGCGGGCGATGGGCGCCGACGGCGGGGCGCCGAACGGCGGCACGGCTCAACTGCCCTACCCCGGACCCGTCCCACCGCCCGCCTCCGCACCGGTGACCGGGCGCGGGCGTGGCCGGCTGCGGACGACGGTCCTGGTCATCGCCGTGGCGGCCCTGGTGGGCGGCGGCGGGGGTCTGGCCGCGATGTACGCGAACAACAAGGACGCGGAGACCGGGAGCGGCGGCACCGCCTCCCACGGCACCCGGTCGCCGGGACCGGTCACTGCCAGTCCCCGTCCCACCCCCACCCCCACGACCGAGTCGGAGCCGGTGAAGGACGGCGTACCGGACGGCTGGCGGCGCGTGGAGGACCCGTCAGGGTTCAGCATCCTCATGCCGATCGGCTGGGAGCGCCGGGTGGAGGGCACCAACATCGACTACACCCCGGACGACGGTGCGCACTACTTCCGCGTCAGCGTGGACCCGGCGCCCGACTTCGAGCACCCGTACACGCACATGCAGAACCTGGAGACGAGCCTGCGCAAGCGGCTGCCGGACTACCGGAGCCTGGAGATGAACTCCAACGTCTACCGGGACTGCCCCGGATCCATCTGGGAGTTCACCTGGACCGAGAAGGACGGCGTCGGACCGCGGCACGCCATCGACCAGATGTACTACGCGCAGGAGGGCGGTCCGGAGTACGCGCTGTACATGACGGGACCGGAGGCCGACTGGGACATCACCCGGGACCGGTTCAACACGATGCTGCGCAGCTGGCGCCCGCCGGTCGACTCCAACTGAGGCCGACCGTCTGTCGCCGGCTCCGGCCGGGTCTTCCGGGCCGACGATGCCGAGGGAGATACCCCCTGATCAGCGGTTATGCCGCCAGTGATCACTGGCTGTATTGACGGTGGGCGTCCGGGGGCCGTTGTGGGGAGTGTGAAAAGCTGTTACCCACGGGTACCCAAAGCATCCGGCGCGACGTACTCTCGCCCTCATGACGGACTCGCAGGCCTCCACGCCCACCTCCGCCGCGGTTGCCGGCACCAACCCGGTGGCCGCCGCGCCCGCGGGCGTGCGCACGGCCGCCGATGTCGTGACGCCCGAGGTGGTCGCCCAGCTGACCCGGGGCGTCGTCGGCTCCGGCCGTACGGCCAACCACACCCCCTTCACCGGGGAGAAGCTGGCCGATCTGCCGCAGTCCACCCCCGAGGACGTGGCGACCGCCTTCGAGCGGGCCCGGGCCGCCCAGTCCGCCTGGGCCGCGACGCCCGTGCGGGCCAGGGCCACCGTGCTGCTGCGCTTCCACGACCTGGTCCTCGAACGCCAGTCGGAGGTCCTCGACCTCATCCAGCTGGAGACGGGCAAGGCCCGGCTGCACGCCCACGAGGAGGTGCAGGCGGTCGCCGTCGCCGCCCGGCACTACGGCCGCCGCGCGGGCGCCTATCTGAAGCCCAAGCGGCACACCGGTGTCGTCCCCACGCTGACCAAGGTCACCGAGCTGCGGCAGCCGCGTGGTGTGATCGGCCAGATCGCGCCGTGGAACTACCCCCTGGAGCTGTCCGTCGGCGACGCGCTGCCCGCGTTCGTCTCCGGCAACGCCGTGGTGATGAAGCCGGACACGGAGACCGCGCTGACCGCGCTGTGGGCCCGCGACCTGCTCATCGAGGCCGGACTCCCGGCCGAGGTCTTCCAGGTGGTGCTCGGTGACGGACCCGTCGTCGGCCCCGAGGTCGTCAAGCACGCCGACTACGTCTCGTTCACCGGCTCCACCCGCACCGGCCGCGAGGTCGCCCAGGGCGCCGCGGCCCGCCTCGTCGGGGTCTCACTGGAACTCGGCGGGAAGAACGCCATGCTGGTGCTGAAGGACGCCGACGTGGAGAAGGCCGCCGCCGGCGCCGTCCGCGCCTGCTTCTCCTCCGCCGGCCAGCTGTGCATCTCGATCGAGCGGCTGTACGTCCACGAGTCCGTCGCCGACGACTTCGTGGCCCGGTTCGCCGCCCGTACGAAGGCGATGCGGCTCGGCAGCTCCCTGGCGTACGGCGCCGACATGGGATCGCTCGTCGGCGAGCGCCAGCTGGAGACCGTCAGCCGGCACGTCGCGGAGGCCGTCGAGAAGGGCGCCACGCTCGTCGCCGGCGGCGTCGCCCGCCCCGACATCGGCCCGCTGTTCTACGAGCCGACCATCCTGGAGGGCGTCGAGGCCCCGATGGCCGTCTGCGGCGAGGAGACCTTCGGACCGGTCGTCTCCGTCTACCGCTTCAGCGACGAGGACGAGGTCGTCGCCCTGGCCAACGCCACCCCGTACGGCCTGAATTCGAGTGTCTGGACCAAGGACGGCAGGCGCGGCCACCAGGTCGCCGCCCGGCTGCGGACCGGCACGGTCAACATCAACGAGGGGTACGCCCCCGCGTACGGCAGCGTGCAGTCCCCGATGGGCGGCATGAAGGACTCCGGCCTCGGCCGCCGGCACGGCTCCGAGGGCATCCTCAAGTACACCGAGGCCCAGACCGTCGCCCAGCAGCGGCTGATCCCGCTCGCCCCGGCCTTCGGGATGGACGACGCGAAGTACGCGGCGTTCATGAGCCGCAGTCTCAAGGCGATGAAGGCCTTCCGCCTGCGCTGACCGCAGCGCCCGCCCCGCCCCGCTTTTTTCGTACCGCACCGAGGAGAGCCATGTCCCAGGTCAGCCCTGCCCGGAATCAGTCCGTGGACCCGGAAGGAGCCGATGACGACGCCGCGTACGACTACGACGTCCTGGTCGTCGGTTCGGGCTTCGGCGGCGCGGTGTCGGCGCTGCGGCTGAGCGAGAAGGGGTACCGGGTCGGCGTCCTGGAAGCCGGCCGCCGCTTCACCCCGGGAACGCTGCCGAAGAGCTCCTGGGACCTGAAGAACTACCTCTGGGCGCCCGCCCTCGGCCTCTTCGGCATCCAGCGTGTGCATCTGCTCGGCAGCGTGATGGTGCTCGCGGGCGCGGGGGTCGGCGGCGGTTCGCTGAACTACGCCAACACGCTGTACGTGCCTCCGGCGCCGTTCTTCGCGGACCGGCAGTGGGCGCACATCACCGACTGGCAGGACGAGCTGAAGCCGTACTACGACCAGGCCAGGCGGATGCTCGGGGTCAGGCTCAACCCGACGACGACACCCTCGGACGTCCATCTGAAGGCGGTCGCCGAGACGATGGGCGTCGGCGACACCTTCCACCTCGCGCCGGTCGGCGTCTTCTTCGGCGACGGCGAGGACGCCGACGGCACGGCGAAGGCGAAGCCCGGCGAGACCGTCACCGACCCGTACTTCGGCGGCGTGGGCCCGGCCCGCAAGGCCTGCATCGAATGCGGCGAGTGCATGACCGGCTGCCGGCACGGGGCGAAGAACACCCTCAACGAGAACTACCTCCACCTCGCCGAGAAGGCCGGAGCGGTCATCCACCCCATGACGTCCGTCGTCGCGGTCACGGAGGACCCGGAGGGCGGCTACCACGTCTCCACCGTGCCGACCGACCGGCGCAGGAAGGCGGAGCCCACGCGGCTGCGCGCCCGCGAGGTGGTCGTGGCGGCGGGTACGTACGGCACCCAGACCCTGTTGCACACCATGAAGGACCAGGGGCTGCTGCCCCGGATCTCGGCCCGCCTCGGTGAGCTGACCCGGACCAACTCCGAGGGCCTCGTCGGCGCGCAGACCTCCGACCGCCGCTACCGCAGGAAGCACGGCACCAAGGCCGACTTCACCCGGGGCGTCGCCATCACCTCGTCGATCCACCCCGACGCCGACACCCACATCGAACCGGTCCGGTACGGCAAGGGATCGAACGCGATGGGCGGACTGACCATCCTCCAGGTCCCCTACAGCTCCCACCGGGTGCTGAGCTGGCTCGGCAACCTGGCCAAGCACCCGACGCTCGCCCTGCGTTCGCTCTCCAACCGGCGCTGGTCGGAGCGGACCATCATCGGACTCGTCATGCAGTCGCTGGACAACTCCCTGACCGCGTACCGCAAGCCCCGCGGCATCGGGAAGGGGCTGCTCACCGCCCGCCAGGGCCACGGCGCGCCCAACCCGACGCAGATCGCCGAGGCGACGCGGAGCGCGACACTGCTCGCCGCCGAGATCAACGGGTTCGCCGGCTCCAACATAGGCGAGCTGATGGGCACTCCGCTCACCGCGCACTTCCTCGGCGGCTGCCCGATCGGCGCGAGTGCCGAGGAGGGGGTCATCGACCCGTACCACCGGCTGTTCGGGCACCCGGGCATCTCGGTCGTCGACGGTTCCGCGGTCTCCGCCAACCTCGGCGTCAACCCGTCGCTGACGATCACCGCGCAGGCGGAGCGGGCCATGTCCTTCTGGCCCAACAAGGGCGAGCGGGACCCGCGCCCGGCGCAGGGCGAGGAGTACGAGCGGCTGGCGGCGGTCGGGCCGCGGACACCGGCCGTCCCCGAGGAGGCGTTCGGCGCGCTGAGGCTGCCGTTCCTGGGAATGCCGGCGATGCCGCCCAAGCAGGCCACGACGGCGGAGTAGGGGCCGCGCCCTGAGGGGCGCCGGACGGGAGCAGGGATCACGCGCGCCGGACAGCGCGGGAGCCGCGTGCCGGGAGGGCGCCGGACAGCAGAAGGGGCTGCACCCCCCTCCGAGTGCAGCCCCTCACGCTCTACCGGTGAAGCCGCGTGACGGATGTGACCGGTGGTTCCGCATGCATGACCTGCGGGGCGTCCCGATGGTTGTCCCCGAGTGCACCACATCCTCATGTGACGTCAGTCACGTCCGGGATGTGCTCGATCCGTGATCAGGATCCGCGCAACTATTCACAGGGGCCCTTGGTCGTACCCACGTCGCCGTAACGGTGATCACACAGCTCCCACGACCCCAGAGGGCCCGCGATGAGACGCACGACCCCGAGAGCCGCTCTCCGCAGAGCCGCCGGTGGATTCGCCGCCGCCGGTCTGCTGGCCGCCGGATCGCTCACCCTGACCGCTCCGGCGCAGGCCTCCGTCCCCTCGTTCACGCTCGGCGGCCCGGCCGGGACCGCGCTGCATCCGTACCCGGCGACGGGCGCCCCGCAGAAGGCGTCCCTCGCCTTCACGGTCGACAACCCGTCCGAGGACGAGGAGAACGGCGCCTTCCAGGGCGAGTACACCGTCCGCTTCGACCTCAGCGCGCTGGCCGGGGTCGCGGACGTGTCCTTCGACGGCGACGGCGGCGCAGACTGCACCACCACCGGGACGATTGCCGTCTGCCACGACCGGGGAATCCTCCCGGGGCTCAGCACCCTCGCCCGGCTCGAGGTCACCGCGGCCAAGGGCGGCAAGGACGGCGCCACGGGATCCATCGAGGTCACGGCGGAGGCGGACGGGGCCACGTTCACCCCGTTCACCGCCCGCGTCGGCATCGGCGGCCCCGACCTGTCGATGCGACGGCTGCCCTTCAGGACGGAGCTCGAGCCCGGCGACACCCAGCCGGTGCCCGTCACCTTCACGAACAACGGCACCCGCGCGGCCGAGGGCGTGCTGCTCACGCTGCGGCACACCCGCGGCATGGAGTTCACCGAGCGGTACCGGAACTGCGAGTACAGCGAGGACGACCTGGGCATGGGCAGTCCGGGCGCCTGGACCACCGCCCTGTGCTCCTTCGGCGGCAGCTACGAGCCCGGCGTCACCTACACGCTCAGCGAGCCGCCCTCCCTCAGGGCCACGAAGCGCGCGTACTACGACTCGTTGCTCTACCGCATCGCGGAGGACGGCCCCGCGGCCCGTGCGGCACAGCGGGGCGGTGCGCGGTACAGCCCCGGCAAGGGCGCCACGCTGGCGCTGCGCGAGGCCCCGCCCGCCCTGACGGCCGACCTGAACCCGGGTGACAACCAGCAGGACGCCGACTTCCGGACTGCCAACAGCGCCGACTTCGCCGCGTACGGCGACCGGGCGGAAGGGGCGGCGGGCGACTCGGTCGAGGTGAACGTCGGATTCCGTAACCGGGGGCCGGCGTGGATCGGGAACATCCGCTCCGGCGAGGACGTCGCCACCGTCGACGTCACCGTGCCCGAGGGCGCCTCCGTCGTCAGCGCGCCCGACACCTGCCGAGGAGTGACGGCCGACGGGCAGTACCGCGAGGACCGGACGGCGGCCCCGCGCTACTTCTGCTCCACCCCGATGTCGGTGCGCGAGGACGCGGTCCTCACCCTGCCCTTCGTGCTGAGGATCACCGAGGTGGCCGAGGGGGCCTCCGGCAAGGTCGTGGTCCGCAACACCCGCCTCGCGGACCCGGAGCTGCCCTTCGACCCCGAGCCGGCCGACAACACCGCGTCGCTGGTGCTCAACGCCGGGGACACCGAGCCGGGCGACTCGGGCGCCACCACCGACGGTGGCGCGTCGGGCGGAACGGCCGTCGCCGGCGGTTCCACCGGGGGCGGGGGCCCGGACTCCGCCGGCGGCACGTCCACGAGCTCCGGCGGCTCGACCGGATCTGCCGGCTCGGCCGGCACGGACCTGGGCGGCAGCACGGGCGGGGGCCTCGCCGCCACCGGTTCCCACGCCCTGGCGACCGGCGCCGCGGCCCTGGCCGCCCTGGTCGCGGGCGGTGTCCTCCTCACGGTGTCCCGCCGCCGCGCGCACCGCTGATCCGGACACCAGCCCCGCGGGCGCAACGGAGAACGGCCGGCCCCGGGCGTCCCCGGAGCCGGCCGTCCTTTCGAGGGTCCGCCCCCTCAGGGCGGAACCTCCGGGTGACCGGGCTGCTGTCCCCTGCCGACCGGTCACGCACGCCGGTGCGCGGTCCCACGGCGTACGTGCAGTACGCCACACGCCCCGGCGAAGCCACGCGTGGTTTTCGTTCAGAGCCGCCCCTGGCTGGCACGGACACCGGGACCAACGAAGCCGCGGCGGGCCCGGTCACGCGCCGTACGGGTGAGAGTCCGCCCGAACTGGGATACGGCCGTACAGCCCTGCCGGGGCCCCAGGCGGTCGACGTGCGGGACGTCACACGCGGCCGCGGCACAGCTCCAGCAGCGTCATCGCGAGGGAGGTGCCGGGCTTGCCCAGCGCGTCCCGGTAGCGGCCGAGGATCTCCATCTCGCGCGAGAGGTTGACCCGGCGGCCCCCGGAGGTGATCCGGGCCTCCTGGATGACCGTGGAGACGGCCGTCCGTTCCTGGACGAGGCCGATGATCCGGTCGTCGAGGGCGTCGATGCGGGCCCGCGCGTCCGCGATCAGGGACGCGGCCTCGTCGGTGTGCGCGCCGGTCACCTCGGTGGCGGACTGCGCGGTGGCGGTGGTGCTCATGGCGGGTCTCCCGGTGGAGTGCGGCTCCCCGGGGACCGACCGGCCCCGGAACGCCAGAACGCCCCGGGCCTGTCGGCCCGGGGCGCCTGGAACGTTGCTTGTCAGTTGCTCAAGCAGCACGACCATGGCAGCCGGCGGGCCGGGTGCCATAGGTAAAGACGAAGGTCGTGTGCTGACGCATGGGGAACAGTATGGACCCGGCGGGGGCCCGGGCCGGCGCCGGGCCCGGATGGTGAGACGGCCCGCGGTCCCGGGCCGTGTACCGGGACGACGAGGCAAGCATCCGGCCGCCGGTAGAATTGGAGGAACCGACCCCCTCTCTCCACCGCCGGAAGGCCGCCCCCGTGCCAGCAGCACCCCCCGCCGCCCCCGACATCACCACCGACGTGGTCCTCGTTGTCGACTTCGGCGCGCAGTACGCCCAGCTCATCGCCCGACGCGTCCGTGAGGCCCGCGTCTACAGCGAGATCGTGCCGTCCACGATGCCGGTGGCCGAGATGCTGGCCAAGAACCCCCGGGCGATCATCCTGTCCGGCGGACCCTCCTCGGTGTACGCCGAGGGCGCGCCCTCGCTCGACCGCGCGCTCTTCGAGGCGGGGGTCCCCGTCTTCGGCATGTGCTACGGCTTCCAGCTGATGGCCACCACGCTGGGCGGCACCGTCGACGACAACGGAGCCCGGGAGTACGGCCGTACCGCGCTCACCGTCTCCAAGCCCGGCTCCACCCTCTTCGAGGGCACCCCGACCGAGCAGCCGGTGTGGATGTCGCACGGCGACGCCTGCTCCGCCGCCCCCGAGGGCTTCACCGTCACCGCGTCCACGGACGTCGTCCCGGTCGCCGCCTTCGAGAACGACGAGAAGAAGCTCTACGGCGTCCAGTACCACCCGGAGGTCCTGCACTCCACGCACGGCCAGCAGGTCCTGGAGCACTTCCTCTACCGCGGTGCCGGCATCGAGCCGAACTGGACGACGACCAACGTCGTCGAGGAGCAGATCGCCCTCATCCGCGAGCAGGTCGGCAGCAAGCGCGCCATCTGCGGCCTGTCCGGCGGGGTGGACTCGGCCGTCGCCGCCGCCCTCGTGCAGAAGGCCATCGGCTCCCAGCTGACCTGCGTGTACGTCGACCACGGGCTGATGCGCAAGGGCGAGACCGAGCAGGTCGAGAAGGACTTCGTCGCCGCCACCGGTGCGAAGCTGAAGGTCGTCGACGCGGAGAAGCGCTTCCTCGACGCCCTGGCCGGCGTGTCCGACCCGGAGCAGAAGCGGAAGATCATCGGCCGCGAGTTCATCCGCGTCTTCGAGCAGGCCCAGCTGGAGATCCTCCAGGAGGACGGCCCGGAGGTCGCCTTCCTCGTGCAGGGCACCCTCTACCCGGACGTCGTCGAGTCCGGCGGCGGCACCGGCACCGCCAACATCAAGTCGCACCACAACGTGGGCGGCCTCCCCGACGACATCGAGTTCGAGCTCGTCGAGCCGCTGCGCCAGCTGTTCAAGGACGAGGTCCGGATGGTCGGCCAGGAGCTCGGCCTGCCGGAGGAGATCGTCCAGCGCCAGCCCTTCCCCGGCCCCGGCCTCGGCATCCGGATCGTCGGCGAGGTCACCAAGGAGCGGCTCGACCTGCTGCGCGACGCCGACGCCATCGCCCGCGAGGAGCTGACCAAGGCCGGCCTGGACCGGGACATCTGGCAGTGCCCCGTGGTCCTGCTCGCGGACGTGCGCAGCGTCGGCGTCCAGGGCGACGGCCGCACCTACGGCCACCCGATCGTGCTGCGCCCGGTCTCCTCCGAGGACGCCATGACGGCTGACTGGTCGCGCCTGCCGTACGAGACCCTCGCCAAGATCTCCACCCGCATCACCAACGAGGTCGCCGACGTCAACCGCGTCGTCCTCGACGTGACGAGCAAGCCGCCGGGGACCATCGAGTGGGAGTAGCCCTCCCGGTCCTGCCCGGCTTCCGGCCGGTCCCGATGCCGTCGCCCGTCCCGCGGGCGGCGGCATCGCCGCGTTCCCGGCCCCGGCGGCCGCGCGATCGAGGGCGGATGCCTCTGGTCACCTGCGGCGACCGGCGGTAACTTCCGATCGCGTACGCCTGATCCGTACGCCCCGGGAGCACCGAGGAGTCGCCATGCCCGAGCCCACACCCGTACCCGTGGACCAGCTCCACTTCGCCATGCCGCCCGCGCACGCCTCCGTCGAGGAGGAGCGCGCCCACCGCAAGGAGCGCCTGGCCGGGGCGCTGCGCCTGTTCGGGGAGTACGGGTACGAGGACGGGGTCTCCGGGCACATCACGGCACGCGACCCGGAGTTCACCGACTGCTTCTGGGTCAATCCCTTCGGCGCCCCCTTCGACGGGCTGGGGCCGCAGGAGCTGATCCTGGTCAACGGTGAGGGCCAGGTCGTCGAGGGGCGCCGGCACGTCAACCAGGCGGCGTTCGCCGTCCACGCCCAGGTGCACCGGGCCCGCCCGGACGTCGTCGCCGTCGCGCACACCCACTCCGTGCACGGCAGGGCGCTGGCCGCGCTGGGCGAGCTCGTCGAGCCGATCACCCAGGAAGCCTGTGCCTTCTACGAGGACCACGCGCTCTACGACGCGTACACCGGGGTCGTCGTGGACGAGGACGAGGGGCGCCGGATCGCGGCCGCTCTCGGGGCCCGCAAGGCCATCGTGCTGCGCAACCACGGGCTGCTGACCGTGGGCGACTCGGTGGACGCGGCCGCCTGGTGGTTCCTCACCCTGGAGCGGTCCTGCCAGGTCCAGCTGGCCGCGCGGGCGGCCGGCAAACCGGTGCTGATCGAGCACCGGGACGCGGTCGCCACCCGCGAACAGCTCGGCAGCGACCTGGTCGCCTGGATCAACTACCAGCCCCTGTGGCACCGGATCTCTCGAACGTTCTGACGATCCCACCCGTCCGGTGCGCCCCGATGCGGGAACCTCCCGCACGGTACGGCACAATTCGCAGCAATCACAGTCGAGTTGGGTTGGCCGACGGCTGTACCGGTGCGGAAAGGGGCGGAGTTCTCCGTGGCGTTGGACGAGGCGAGACAGAGCACGCACGGCGGTGGCTGCACGTGCGGCGACTGCCCGCACGGAGCACGCCAGGGGCACCGGCGCGCGGTGGCCGCCTTCCTGGCCAAGCGGGACGAACTCGCCGCCGGCCAGGGACTCCCCACCGGGGTCGCCCGGTCCGCCTCCGCGACCCGGCAGTGGGTGTCGGACGAGCTGACCCAGTCCGCGCGCGCCGTCGCCGAACGCGGCCGGGAAGCCGGTGACGCCTGGCTGTACCGGGTGTGGCAGCGCACCCTGGTCATCGTCTGGGGCGCCGTCGCCGTGCTGGCCGTCGCCGAGTCCGCCACCGCCATCGGGGCCGGCTGGACCCACGCCCGTACCGCGGGTCTGGTCGCCGGACTCGTCACCGCGGGGCTGCTCACCACCGCCGCGCACGTCCACCGGGCCCGCGGCGGCCTCCTCGCCCCGCTGATCGGCGAGGACAACCGGCTCTCCACCTCACGCGCCGTCGCCGCGTCCTGGGTGCTGCTCGCCGTCTTCTCCGTCCTCGTCCTCGCCCTCCAGCTGGCGGGCGCCTCCGGCCACGCGCAGCGCGACGCGCTGATCGAGGGCCTGGACCTGGCGCGCGGCGCCGGTGTGGTGACCGTGCTGGCCCTGGTGTGCGCCATCGCGGTGGTGGTGCGGCGGGTGGTGAGCGTACGGGTGCTGGCCGGGCGGCTGCAGAAGCTGCGGGCGGACCGGCCGCGCGCCGCGGACCTGCTCACCGACGACTCCGGGCGGGGCGGGTTCACCGATGTGCAGTACGTGCTGGTGTCCACCGTCGCGGTGGTCTTCGCCGCGGTCCGGCTCGCCCGCCGGCCCGAGCAACTGCCCGACCTGCCGTGGGGGCTCGCCCTGCTGGTGGCCGTCTCGGCGGCGGCCTACTTCGCCGGGAAGTACACCGAGGGCGGCCGGCCCGTGGTGCTGTCGGTCGTCCGGGCCCGCGAGGCCGGTGACCTGGACGCGCCGATCCGTACCGGCGACGACATCGAGATCCGCGGCGCGGGGTTCGTGCCGCCGGGCGCCGGGACCCCGGACCGGCTGGCCCGCATGGTCGTGCGGATCGGCACCGTCCACGTACACGTCCCGATGGTCCCGGTCACCGGCGGCTTCGCCAACCCCACCGACACCGTGCTGACCGTGCCGGTGCCCGTGGAGGTGGAGCCGGGGGTGGTCGAGGTGCAGGTGGTGACCGCCTCCGGAGCGGAGTCGAACCGCGTCGCGATCGACGTGACCGACTGACCGGGGCCGCGCCCCGACCGCCGGCCCGGGGAACCCGGACGCGCACCTGGTGAGCCGTGCGTCCGGGGCGTACGTATGGTCAGGTGACGGATCGAACGGTCCGGCGAGGGTCGAACGGCCCTGTTGGCGGACCCGGCGTCCGGCGGCGGGCCGCGGAAGGCGGGAGAACCATGCGTGGGTACGGCATGAACGGGCGCGGTCCGGGTGAGGCCACGAGCCTGGGGGAGCTGGCGCGGCAGCACGCCCTGCTGCCCCTGCGGATCTTCCTCGGGGTCACCTTCGTCTACGCCGCGCTCGACAAACTGACCGACAGCTCCTTCTTCCACGCCACCGGCCCCGGGTCGATCGGCGAGCAGATGAGCGCCGTCCGCGATTCCTCCGCGATCCCGGCCCTGGTCGACCTCGCGCTGAAGAGCCCGTCCGGCTTCGGGTACGCCATCGCCATCGGAGAGCTCGCCGTCGGCATCGGCACGCTGCTGGGCCTGTGGACCCGGATCGCGGCACTCGGCGGGGCACTGATCTCGCTCAGCCTGTGGCTGACCGTCAGCTGGCAGGTCTCGCCCTACTACTTCGGCAACGACCTGGTCTACCTGATGGCCTGGCTGCCGCTGCTGCTCGGCGGGGCCGCGTCGTTCTCCGTGGACGCCTTCCGGGCGACGCGGCGGCGACGGATCCGGTAGGCCACCCAGGTCACCGTGGCGGCCAGCCACAGGCCGCCCACGAAGACCGGGACGAAGAAGACCCACGGGGCCTCCCACACGTCCGCCGCGTCCGCGGCGTACCCGCCCGCGAGCGTCAGCATCACCAGGCCCGCGACCGCCCGTCCTGGCCTGAACTCATTGCGCGGCACGGATGACCTCCACCTGTCCGAGGCCCACTTCCAGATCGAGCTCGACGGTGCCGGCCGGCTCGCTGCCCGCGGCCGGCGGCAGCGTCCGGTGCTCGTTCTGCGAGGGGCGGATGTCCACATCGCTCTGGCGCCGGTCTCCCGGCAGGGTGATGTCGCCGAGACCGGCCCGGGCGTCCACCTTCACGGTGGCCGCCTTCGGCACGTGCACGACGACCCGGCCCGCACCGACCTCCACCTGGGCCCGCACCGTGTCCCCCTCGGGCACGGCGACCCGGGTGAGGTCCAGCTTCGCCTGACCGGAGCCCAGTTGGTAGCGCGGCTGCACCGCGGCGACCGACGCCGGCCGCCACTCCTCGCGCACCCAGTGCGTGGTGATGTCCTTGGGCAGCGCGGACGCTCCCGCGAGCAGGCCCGCCGTGATCATCGCCAGCAGGAGCGTGCCGAATCCGGTCCGGCCCGCGAAGGCGCTGATCAGCATCCCCGCCCCGAAGACCGCGAGCGCGGCGGCCAGGCCGATCTGCACGCTCGTACCGAGCGGATGGGAGTCCCAGCTCAGACCCGTGCCCAGACCGGCCGCCACCATCGCGCCGACGAAGACGAGACCGGCGATGGACCGCGGCCCCCGCACCTCCCGCGACCGCTGCGGCGGGCGGAACGGGGCGTTCGCCGTCGCCCGGCGCGCCCCCTGCTCCTGCCCGTCGAGCACGGCGTCCGGCGGCCCCCACAGATAGCCCGCACCGGCCGGCCCCGTGGTCCCGTCCTTGACGATCGGGTCGCGCCACCACGACGGGCCCGACGGCTTCGGCGGCGCCTTCACCTCGGGCGGCGCGTCCGACACCGCCCGGTCGGCCGCCGGATGCGCCCGCTCCTGCGGATCGGCCGTCCTGCGGTGCTGCGTCCAGACGGTGAAGCCGATGACCGCGACCGAGAGCATCGCGGAGAACGCCAGCGTGCCGCTGTTGCCCAGCATGGACAGGAAGAGACCGCAGCCGATCAGCGCGCAGAGCACCGCGATGAGCGACGCCCCCTCGACCCGGCCCGACAGCAGCCGGCGCGCCTCGTTCTCCTCCTCGCCCTCGGAGGGGATCAGCAGCCACGCGAAGCCGTAGAAGATCAGCCCGAGGCCGCCGGTCACGGAGAGCACGCCGAGCACGATCCGGAAGATCACCGGATCGACGTTGCAGTACCGGCCGAGCCCGCCGCACACCCCGGCCACCACCTTCTGCCGCGAGCTGCGGCGCAGCTGCGGTACGGGCCCGGGGGGCGGTACGGCGCCGGGCGGCGCATCCTGGGGAACGGTCATGGCTCCATGGTGACGGGCCCCGGTCCCTTCCGGCACCCGCCCCGACCCTGGCCGTTCCCTGATATTGGTCCGGCCGACCCTGAGGGGCCCGCATCCCGCCGCGGCCGGTCTCAGGGTGGAACTGGGGGCCGACCCTGATGCCACCGCCCCCGCGGACGTGTGACGATCGGGTCATGCCAGCCGCCACGCCCCGAGCCGCCAGCTCCCTCGCCCCCGACCCGGAGGAGCCGCCCCAGCGCAAGCTGTACCGCAGCGCCGACGGGCGGCTGCTCGGCGGCGTCGCACGCGGACTGGCCGGACACCTCGGCCTGCCGGTCGCCTGGGTGCGGATCGTCTTCCTCGGCCTGTTCCTCTCGGACGGCCTCGGCGCGCTCCTGTACGCCGTGTTCTGGATCGTCGTCCCGCTCGGGGTCGGCGGCGTGGACAGCCCGCGCTCGGTCTTCGAGACCGCCCCCGACGGCACCCGCAGACTCCGCAAGCCCGACAAGGGCCAGGTCTTCGCCCTCGTCGCGCTGTTCATCGGCGCCCTGATCTTCGTCGGCAACGTCGACATGGGCGGCAAGGCCGACCGCTACATCTGGCCGATCCTGCTGATCGGCGCCGGCTCCGTCCTGGTGTGGCGGCAGGCCGACAACGCCCGCCGCGCCCGCTGGATGGACGTCGGCAGCCGCCGCCAGGTCCTGCACCTGGCCCGGGGACTGGCCGGGGTCGCCCTGGTGGGCCTCGGCCTCGCCGGATTCATGGTCGTACGCGGCTCGGCCGCCCAGCTGGGCAACGTCATCACCGCGGCCATCGCCGTGCTCACCGGCATCGCCCTGCTGGCCGGTCCCTGGCTCGTCCGCATGAGCCAGGACCTGTCCGAGGAACGCCTGATGCGCATCAGGGCCCAGGAACGCGCCGAGGTCGCCGCCCACGTCCACGACTCGGTGCTCCACACCCTCACCCTGATCCAGCGCAACGCCGAGGAGCCGGGCGAGGTCCGCAGGCTGGCCCGCGCCCAGGAACGCGAGCTGCGCAACTGGCTGTACAACCCCGAGGGCACCGGCAAGGACGAGGACGACGAGCCGGAGACCCTGGCCGAGGCCGTCAAACGCGCCGCGGCCGAGGTGGAGGACAAGCACGGCGTCCCGCTGGAGGTCGTCGTCGTCGGCGACTGCCCGCTCGACGAGAAGCTGACCGCACAGATGCAGGCAGCGCGCGAGGCGATGGTCAACGCCGCCAAGTACGGTGGCGAGGGCGGCGCCGTCCAGGTCTTCGCGGAGGTCGAGGGCCGCACGGTCTTCGTCTCGGTGCGCGACCGGGGCCCGGGCTTCGACCTGGACGCGGTACCGGGGGACAGAATGGGCGTACGAGAATCAATCATCGGCCGGATGCAGCGCAACGGCGGTAACGCACGGCTGCGTTCGGTGCCCGGCGGGGGCACGGAAGTCGAGCTGGAGATGGAGAGGACGAGCGATGAACGGGACCACTGAGGCGACCGGGGGCCACGAGGGCCCGGAGCGCCGGGTACGAGTCGTGCTCGTCGACGACCACCGGATGTTCCGCACCGGGGTGCAGGCCGAGATCGGCCGCACCGAGGAGACCGGCGTCGAGGTCGTGGGCGAGGCCGCCGACGTCGACCAGGCGGTCACCGTCATCACGGCGACCCGCCCCGAGGTCGTCCTCCTCGACGTCCACCTCCCCGGCGGCGGCGGCGTCGAGGTGCTGCGCCGCTGCGCCCCGTTCATGGGCGCGGCGGAGAACCCGGTGCGCTTCCTGGCGCTGTCCGTCTCGGACGCCGCGGAGGACGTCATCGGCGTCATCCGCGGCGGCGCCCGCGGTTACGTCACCAAGACCATCACCGGCGCCGACCTCGTCGACTCGGTCTTCCGGGTCCAGGACGGTGACGCGGTCTTCTCGCCCCGGCTGGCCGGCTTCGTCCTCGACGCCTTCGCCTCCACGGACGCGCCCCCGGTCGACGAGGACCTCGACCGGCTGACGCAGCGCGAGCGCGAGGTGCTGCGGCTGATCGCCCGGGGATACGCGTACAAGGAGATCGCCAAGCAGCTGTTCATCTCGGTGAAGACGGTCGAGTCGCACGTCTCGGCGGTGCTGCGCAAGCTCCAGCTCTCCAACCGGCACGAGCTCACGCGGTGGGCGACGGCGCGACGGCTGGTCTGAGCCGGCCGCCCGCGCGAAGGCGCCCTGGCGTCAGGGGCCTTCGCGCGGTTCGGCACGTGCGCGTGAGGGGCCTTCGTGCGGGCGGGCGCCTTCGCGTCAGAGGCCTTGGCGTCAGAGGCCCTCGCGTTCCGGGTCGAGCGAGATGTTCAGCTTCTCGCCGATCCGGCGGTAGCCGATGCTCGCGTAGATCCGCTCCACCTCGGCGTCGCCCGGCTCCAGCCAGACCACCCGGCAGCCCCGGGCGAACGCGGTCTCCGTCAGATGGGCGGAGAGGGCCGCCCCGATGCCCCGGCGGCGGAAGTCCGCCGCGACGGCGAGCCCGGCCAGCTCACTGAGCCCGTCGACCGGCACCGAGCAGCCGCCCGCGCCCGCCGGGGCGCCCTCGAACGTGGCGAGGGCGGCGACCCCGCCACCGGCTGCGGCGGTGCGCAGCCATTTCACCTCGCCGCCCTCGGGTTCGCCCGTCCCGCCGTAACCCAGGTGCTGGACGAGGGCGGCGGACTCGAACTCCGCGTCCGTGACGGGCTCCGCCATCACCAGGCCTTCCACCGGCTTCGGCGGCAGCAGCTCCCCGGGGGCGCAGGCCAGGAGAGGGGCGCGGTTCTCCACCGTGAACCCCGCGGCCAGCAGCGCCGGTTCGACGGCGGGGGCCCAGGCGGGAAGGAACTCCAGACGCGGCATCCGGTCCCGTTCGCGGAAGGCCGCTGTCAGGGCGTCGAGTTCGGCCGCCGTCGGCTCGGCACCCTGGTCGGGGATCGCGTAATTGGCGTACTTGATGGACCAGTCGGGGTTGTAACGCATCACGAAGGGGCCCACCCGGACGTGGTCCGGGGAGCGGAGCGTGAGCGTACGGGCATGGGTCTGGACGTCGACGTCCATGGGCATGTGCGGGTGTCCTCAGGGCCGTTCCGGATCGAAAGCCCGGAGCCTATGCCACCCGGGTCGCTCCCGCGAAGGGCATCTGGTCGATCGGCGCCACGCGGACGGGGGCTCCCGGGCGCGGGGCGTGGATCATCTGGCCGTTGCCGATGTAGAGGCCCACGTGGCTGATGCCCGAGTAGAAGAACACCAGGTCCCCCGGCTCGAGTTCGGAGCGTGATACGCGCCGGCCGGCGGCGATCTGCGTGTACGTGGTCCGGGGGAGCGAGACACCCGCGGAGCGGTAGGCGGCCTGGGTGAGGCCGGAGCAGTCGAACGAGGAGGGTCCGGTGGCGCCCCAGACGTACGGCTTGCCCAGGGCCGTGTACGCGAAGGCGACCGCCTCGGCGGCGCGGGCGTTGGGTGCCTGGACGGAGCCGCGCGGGGCGCTGCGGTCGGCGTGGGCGCCGCCACGGCCGCCCTCCGAGGCGTCGTAGGAGGCGCGCTCGGCGGGCGTGAGGCGGGCCAGCAGCCGCCGTGCCTCGGCGAGTCTGGCGCGGACCGTGGCCTTGTGCTCCTTCAGGGCGGCCTGGCGCGTGGCGAGTTCGCTCAGCCGGCCGGCGGCCTCGGCGCGCACCTGGGCCACGTCCGCGACCTGGCGCTGCACGGCGCGGACCTCGGTGGCGCGGCGCTCACCGGCCCGCTCCACGTACGAGGCGCGCTGGAGGTACTGGTCGGGGTCCGAGGAGAGCACCAGCTGCACGGCGGGGTCGAGGCCGCCGGACCGGTACTGGGCCGCGGCGTAGGAACCCAGCCTGTCGCGGGCGGCGTTGAGCCGCTCGGTCCTGCGGGCGGCCTCGTCGCGCAGGGCGTCCACGGACTTCTCGGCGGCGGTGGCCTTCACCTTGGCGCCGTTGTACCGCTCGGTGGCGACCTCCGCCTCCCGGTACAGCCGGTCCACCTCGGCCCTCACCTGGGCGGCGGTCGGTGCCGGATCGGCGTGCGCGGCCCCCGGCAACGCGGCAGCGGTCGCGGCCCCGGCGAAGGCGAGCGTCGCTGCGGTGCGGGCAGCAGAGCCGGTGTACGGGCGCTGCTTGGGTTTCCGGTGCGCTGCCACGAGGGCGGGCGTCCTTCCTGTCGACGGCCCGCCGGGGTCTACCGACGGGCCCGCCCGGCCCGGCGGCGGGCCGCCAACAGGGGGAGCGGCCCGCCGCCGGAGCCCCGGCGGGGTGACCGGGAACGCCGTCCGGGTGCGGATCGGCGGTGTGCCGGCCACCTGGATGGGACGCTAAGCCCGGGCCAGGAGAAAGAGTTGTCATGGCGCTTATTGTGTGAATTTGGCGTTGCGTTGTCGCCGGACGATCGGAAAAATGGCACCAGACCAGGCAATTGGTGCATCCCGTGGTCAGGTGCCACTAAGCCTCACCTGGCCGCCGAGTGCCGACAAGGCCGCGGCTAGGCTGCGGAGCCATGCGTGTACTCATCGATGTCTTCGTCGCCCTGCACATCATCGGCATCGCCTCTCTGCTGGGCGGATTCCTCACCCAGATGAAGGCGATGGGGGCCGGCACGGCGCGATTCGTCCCGGCGATGCTGCACGGAGCGCTGACCATGCTGGTCACCGGAGTGGCGCTGGTCGGCCTCGACCAGGCCGACGACCACCCCGTGAACAACGTGAAGATCGGCATCAAGCTGCTGATCCTCGTCGTGATCCTCGCGCTCGTCTACGTCAAGCGCGACGACGAGAAGGTCGACAAGGGCCTCTTCGCGACGGTCGGCGGACTGACGGTCGTCAACATCTTCATCGCCACGCTCTGGACCTGAGCGGGGGCGAACGCCGCTGCCCGGACCCGCGAGGGTCCGGGCAGCGGCGTCCACGCGACGTGGGCCGACCGGCTTCAGCCCGGCCGCACGCTCCCGTAGATCGGCATGTAGTAGATCGACTCCTCGCGCACGTTCGCTCCCGGCTTCGGCGCGTGGATCATCATGCCGTCGCCCTTGTAGATGCCGACGTGGCTGATGTCGTCGTAGAAGAAGACCAGGTCACCGGGTTGCAGATCCTCCGTGGCGATCCGGGTGCCGACGTTCACCTGGTCCCAGGTGGTCCGCGGTATGTCGACGCCGGCCGCCTTCCACGCCGCCTGGGTGAGCCCCGAGCAGTCGTACGAGGCCGGGCCGGTCGCCCCCCAGACGTACGGCTTGCCGAGCTGCGCCCGGGCGAACGCCATGACCGTCGCGGCCTTGGTCGAGGCGCCGGCGTCCGCACCGGAACCGGAGCCCGTACCGGTTCCCGTGCCGCTGCCGGTCTCCTTCGCGCCCTCCTCCGCCTTGCGGTCGGCCTCGGCCTTCTTCGCGGCGGCCTGCTTCTTCGCCAGCTCCGCCGCCTTGCGCTCGGCCTCCGCCTCCTTCTTGCGCTCCAGCTCGGCCAGGCGCGCCTTCTCCTCGGCGGTCAGTTTCGACAGCAGGCCGCGGGCCTGGGACAGCTTCGTCTGGACGCTCTGCTTGCTGGTGCGCAGGGTCGCCTGCGACTCGGTGAGGGTCTCCAGGCTCGCCACGGCCTCGGCCCGCTGCTCGGAAGCCTTCGCCTGCTGCGTACGGAAGTCCGACACGGCCCGCGTCTGGCGCTCGGTCATCCGGTCCATGAGGTGGGTCTGGTCGAAGAACGACTGCGGGTCGTCGGCCAGGAAGAAGGTGGCGGTCGGGGCCAGGGCGCCGCCGCGGTACTGGGCGGCGGCGTACGTGCCGAGCGTCCTGCGCGCCTCGTTCAGCTTCTCGGTGCGCCGGGCCACATCGTCCAGCAGCGTGTCCACCTTGGAGCGCTGCTCGGCCGTCGCCTCCTTCGCCTGGTTGTACTGCTGGGTCGCGGTGCCTGCCTGCCGGTAGAGGTCGTCGACCTTCTTCTGCACGTCCTCGATGCTGGGCTTGGGCGCCGGGGCGGCCAGTGCGCTCTGCGTGGACAGCAGGGTCACCGACGCCAGCGCGGCCGTCGTGAGCCCGACGGCGGGGCCGGTGCTGCGCACCAGGGTGCGCGGTTTGCGATGCGACGCCAAGGCCGGCATCTCCTTCCGTGGACCGCCTACCGGGTTAGCTGTCGGGTTCGGGCGGAACGGAAGGCTGCCCTACGGTCCTGGTGGGGGACGTGGACCGATTCACCCCGGTGATGCGTGTGGGTCCCCGGTTCCGGACTTCCCTGCGGGCAGCCCGGATTCGGCGTGGACGCCCGGTCGGCGTGGATCGCCTCTGGGGGTACGGGCCGCCCGGACGAGCACGCTAGCCAACTCATGGTGCCGCTGTGAAGGTTGATGTTCGATATGCCCGATACATTTTCGTGACCTGTACGGATCGGAGCGAAGGCGGGCGGGCGGGGACCGGCGGACGTCCACGCACCGTAGACCCCGGATCGCTCTCGGTGCCCGGCCGCCGGTGCGGGGTTCGTCACTCGGCCCCGGAGTGTCAGTGCGGAGCCCTAGACTCGGACAGCGATGAGCAGCCTCTTTGACGACAGTTTCCTGGCCGGCCTCCAGCACACGGAGGAAGGGCCCCCGCCGCCCCCCGAGGACTCCGCACCCGAAGCGGTGCCGGAGGGCCTCTTCGCGGGCGTTTTCGACGGGCCCCCGCCGCCCCGCGACGCGTACTACCGCGACGGGGCCCACCGCCCGGTCATCGACGCGGCCGCGCTGCTCGACGGGCTGAACACCGAACAGCGCGCGGCCGTCGTGCACGCCGGGTCCCCGCTGCTCATCGTCGCCGGCGCCGGGTCGGGCAAGACCCGTGTCCTGACCCACCGCATCGCGCACCTGCTGGCCGAGCGCGGGACGCACCCGGGCCAGATCCTGGCGATCACCTTCACCAACAAGGCCGCCGGCGAGATGAAGGAGCGCGTCGAGCAGCTCGTCGGACCGCGGGCCAACGCCATGTGGGTCATGACCTTCCACAGCGCGTGCGTACGCATCCTGCGCCGCGAGTCGAAGAAGCTCGGCTTCACCTCCTCGTTCTCGATCTACGACGCCGCCGACTCCAAGCGCCTCATGGCCCTGGTCTGCCGCGACCTGGACCTCGACCCGAAGCGCTACCCGCCGAAGTCGTTCACGGCGAAGGTCTCGAACCTGAAGAACGAACTGATCGACGAGGAGACCTTCGCCGGCCAGGCGGCGGACGGTTTCGAGAAGACCCTCGCCCAGGCCTACGCGCTGTACCAGTCCCGGCTGCGCGAGGCCAACGCGCTGGACTTCGACGACATCATCATGACGACGGTCCACCTGCTCCAGGCGTTCCCCGACGTCGCCGAGCACTACCGCCGCCGCTTCCGGCACGTCCTGGTCGACGAGTACCAGGACACCAACCACGCCCAGTACACGCTCGTACGGGAACTGGTCGGCCCGTCCGGCCCGGAGAACGCCCCCGCCGAGCTCTG
Source organism: Streptomyces sp. NPDC005803 (assembly GCF_040630435.1). Lineage (NCBI taxonomy): Bacteria > Bacillati > Actinomycetota > Actinomycetes > Kitasatosporales > Streptomycetaceae > Streptomyces > Streptomyces sp. NPDC005803. The sequence continues at coordinate 80,691 of NZ_JBEXXO010000018.1, forward strand.
CGTGGTGGGTGACGCGGACCAGTCGATCTACGCCTTCCGCGGCGCGACGATCCGCAACATCCTCCAGTTCGAGGAGGACTACCCCGACGCGACCACGATCCTGCTGGAGCAGAACTACCGCTCCACGCAGACGATCCTGTCCGCGGCCAACGCGGTCATCGAGCGCAACGAGAGTCGCCGCCCGAAGAACCTCTGGACCAACGCCGGCACCGGTGCCCGCATCACCGGATACGTCGCGGACACCGAGCACGACGAGGCGCAGTTCGTCGCCGACGAGATCGACCGGCTGACCGACGCGGGCGACGCCAAGGCCGGCGACGTGGCGATCTTCTACCGGACGAACGCGCAGTCCCGTGTCTTCGAGGAGATCTTCATCCGCGTCGGCCTGCCCTACAAGGTCGTCGGCGGGGTGCGCTTCTACGAGCGCAAGGAGGTCCGCGACGTCCTGGCCTACCTCCGCGTCCTCGCCAACCCCGAGGACACCGTCCCGCTGCGGCGCATCCTGAACGTGCCCAAGCGCGGCATCGGCGACCGCGCCGAGGCGATGATCGACGCCCTGTCCCTGCGCGAGAAGATCACCTTCCCGCAGGCGCTGCGCCGCGTCGACGAGGCGTACGGCATGGCGGCCCGCTCCGCGAACGCCGTCAAGCGGTTCAACACGCTGATGGAGGAGCTCCGCACCATCGTCGAGTCCGGTGCGGGGCCGGCCGTGGTGCTGGAAGCGGTGCTGGAGCGTACGGGCTACCTCGCCGAACTCCAGGCGTCCACCGACCCTCAGGACGAGACCCGGATCGAGAACCTTCAGGAACTCGCCGCCGTCGCCCTCGAATTCGAGCAGGAGCGGGGCGAGGACGAGGGCGCGGGCACCCTCGCGGAGTTCCTGGAGAAGGTCGCGCTCGTCGCCGACTCCGACCAGATCCCCGACGAGGACACCGACGGCTCCGGCGTCATCACGCTGATGACCCTGCACACCGCCAAGGGCCTCGAATTCCCGGTCGTCTTCCTGACCGGCATGGAGGACGGCGTCTTCCCGCACATGCGGGCGCTGGGCCAGGTCAAGGAGCTGGAGGAGGAGCGCCGGCTGGCCTACGTCGGCATCACGCGCGCCCGCGAGCGGCTCTACCTCACCCGGGCGGCGATGCGCAGCGCCTGGGGCCAGCCCTCGTACAACCCGCCGTCGCGGTTCCTGGAGGAGATCCCGGACCAGCACCTGGAGTGGAAGCGCAAGGGGCCGATGGCGGCCCCGGCCGGACCGACGTCGGGGATCACGTCGTCGCTCTCCGCGTCCCGCGCACGCTCGGGCCCCTCGGGCTTCGCGACCCGGCGGACCTCGGACAAGCCGACGATCACGCTGGTGGCCGGCGACCGGGTCACCCACGACCAGTTCGGTCTGGGCACGGTGACGGCGGTCGAGGGCATCGGGGACCAGGCGAAGGCCACGGTCGACTTCGGGGACGAACGGCCGAAGAAGCTGCTGCTGCGGTACGCCCCGGTCGAGAAGCTGTAGCGCCCGGCGGGACGGCCGGCCGGGGTTTCCCCGGCCGTTCCGCGCGCCGGTCAGTTCGGGTTGACGTTGTGGCTACGGAGCCAGGGCAGCGGGTCGATGGCCGCGCCGCCGCCGGGGCGCACCTCGAAGTGCAGGTGCGGGCCGGTCGAGTTGCCGGAGTCGCCGGAGTGCGCGATGACGTCACCGGCCTTGACCGGGCCCGAGCGGATCCGGGTGCTGCTGAGGTGGCAGTACCAGGTCTCGGTGCCGTCGGCCGCGGTGACGATGGCCATGTTCCCGTAGGCGGTGTTGAACTGCGTACGGATGGTGCCGTCGGTGGCCGCCATCACCGGCGTGCCGTAGTCGACGGGGAAGTCGATGCCCGTGTGCACGGACATCCAGTTGACGCCCGCCTGGCCGAAGTACGCACTGAGCCGGTGATCCTTGACCGGCATGACGAACTTGGGGCGCAGCGCCTCCTTGCGGGCGGCCTCCGCCGCGCGCCTCGCCTTCTCGGCGGCCTGCCGCTCCTTCAGGTCGATACGCTCCTGCGTGCGGCTGGCGCGGTCGGCGAAGTTCTCCGCGTCGGCACTGAGATTGGCCAGCTGGGTGTCCAGCTTGTTGTTCGCCGCGACCGGCTTGACGGTGCCGGGATCGGCGGCCGCCATCGTCGTGGTCTCGTCCTTCTTCTCCTCGCCGCCGCCCATGCCGCCCACGGACGCTGCGGCGATGCCCGCCACGCTCATCACACAGGCGGACGGAACGGCGACGGTGAGCAGTGCGGAACGCTTCGCGGGGGAGCGCCTGCGGCTGCGGCTCCCGCCACCGCCGCGGGTGACCGGGCGGGCCGCGGGGCGGTGGCTGCCGGCCGGGGCGGGGTCCGGGCCCGGCTCCGGGGAGGTCGTGGTCGCCGAGTCGTGGTCGCGGGTGTGGCCGACCGGCTCCTGCCCGGTGTCGTCAGGCCCGTTGCCGTCCGCCTCGGCGCTGTCGGGGGCCTCGGCGTCGAAGCCCGTCTCCGGGAGGCTGAACTCGGCGGTCAGGTAGGGCTCGTACGGGTCGTAGGAGGCCTGATGCCCGTACGCCTCGTGAGGAGCGGGGGGCTCGTGCGCCGTCTCGTGCGCCGTCTCATGAGCCGCGTGAGGCTCGTAGGTCTCGTACGCCCCGTATGCCTCGTGCGGTTCGTGGCTTCCGTGCGGATACTGCGCCGTCTGTTCGGCTTCGTAGGGCGCCGTCGCCAGGTGGGCGCTCTGCGCGGTTTGCTGGTCGTACTCGGGCGTGGCGCCGGTGTTCCAGGCGGTGGCGTCGTACGTGCCGGTGTCGTGACCCGTCGCGGCGGCGCCGTTCCACCCGCCGTTCTGGTGCCAGGCGGTCGTGTCCCACTGGCCGGAGGAGTCCGGGGCGCCGTGCTGGGCCGGGACCGTGTGGCCGTAGCCGCCGTCGGCGGGCACCCACGTCGCGCCGGTGTCGTACTGCGGGTCGGCGTCGTACGGGTGCTGGGGTGGCGCGGCATAGGCCGTGTGGCCGTAGCCGGCCGCGTGGTGCGTGCCCGTGTCCCACTGGGATGCGTCGTACGCGCCGCTGTAGGCGGCCTGGTCACTGCCGTAGGCGGTGCCGTAACCCGTCGTGGTGTCGTACGAGCCGTCGTAGCTGCCGGGGAGGGAGCCGAAGAGCGGGTCGCCGTCGAAGGTGCCCGTGGAGTGGCCGTCGTACCCGGCGTGCCCGGCGTGGGGGTGCTGGTCGTTCACCAACTTCTCTCTCGCCTCGGCAGCAGGACCAGTGTGTCCGGGGTCCCGTGGGACTCCGGGGGAAGCAGTGGCCGCGACTGTACCCGGCGGTACGTGACGCCGACAATCTTCGACGGCCTCCGAGCGCTCAGGAAACGGGCAATCGGCTGCCTTTCGACGGGCCACTCACACAGCCTTGGCTCTATGTTCGAAACGCGTTCTATTTGTGAGTGATGTGCGGCGTTGACAGGCCGGGGATGTCTGCCGGAAACGGGGCAGGTTCAGGCCACGGACGCGGTGCCGGCGGAGCTCTGGCCCGACGCGTGGGCGTCGAGCGCCTGGCGGATGCGGGCGGCCACGGCGGGGTGCACGGGCAGGGCGAGGTGCCCGACCCCGCTGACGCGTACGTTCACCGCGTCCAGGTCCGGGTGGTCGACGCAGGCGGCCTCGACCGGAACGATCACCTGGTCCAGCTCGCTCCAGAAGCTGACGAAACGGGTGCGGCAGCCGGGCGCAGGCAGTCGCAGTTCCTCGATCGGCGCCGAACCGCTGCGCATCTGGCGCACGATGGGGAGGGCGCCGGCCAGCGGGGCGACGGCGGTACCGCCGTGCGGCGTGCCGAGGGTGACGAGCGTGCGGACCCGCTGGTCACCGCCCAGTCGCTGGACGTAGTAGCGCGCTATCAGGCCGCCGAGGCTGTGTCCGACGATGTCGACCTCGTGATGGCCGGTGCGGGCGCAGATCTCCTCGACGTGCCGGCCGAGCAGCTCGGCGGCCGTGCGGATGTCGCAGGTCAGCGGCGAGTAGTTGAGTGACTCCAGGTGGTGCCAGCCGTGCCTGGCCAGTGAGCGGCGCAGCAGGACGAAGACCGAGCGGTTGTCGATGAAGCCGTGCAGGAGCACGACGGGCGGCCGTTCGGAGGCTCCGGTGGGGAGGGCGGTGGTCCCTGCGGGCGCGGTCGCGGGTGTGGTCGCGGACGCAGTCGCCGGCGTGGATGCGGGCGTGAGTGCGGGCGTGGGCGCGGGAGTGAGCGCGGGCGGGGGCGTGGGTGCGGAGGCCGGGTCGGTCGGTCCTGGTGCGGCGGCCGGCGTTCCTGTCGCCGCTGTCGCCCCGCCCGCGGGGTGCCGCTCGCCGGCGATGCCGGTGGGATACAGGAGCGTGTGCCCCGCGAGCACCACCAGTTCCAGCGCGGTTGCTCTCAGCAGGGCTGCGGACAACGGGGTGGACGGCATCCGGGCGGACGGCAGCCAGGCGCTGCCCACGCCCAGTCGGCGCAGCAGTAGGGGAAGGCTTGGCAGGGTCTGCATGGTCGACCTCCTGCTCCGGCATCCGGTGAGGAGCGGCTCGCTGCCCCGTATGCCCTCGTGGGGCGCCATGCCGGAGGAGGTCCGGACCGGCGGGTCGCCGTCCGGGACTCGCCGCCCGCGCTCGTCCCCAGGTCACACACGGTGACCGAGGGCAGGCGGGTGATGAGCCGTACCACCGTGCCGCGCGGCTGGCGGCGCGGTGGTACGGCGACCTCGTCGCGGCTCCCCTGGCGGCCGGTCCCGCACGGCAGGACTGCCGCGTGCTGCGGGAGCGGTGCCCGGTGAACATGTCCCACGTGTGATTTCCCCCTCCCCGCCCACCGCGAAACGGCGGCTTGCGAGATGCTGTCGATAACGTTCGTTCACATCCCCGGCCCTTCAGGCACGGGAGACGCATGTGGAGGCAGTGATGGGTGTGACCGGTCCGATCCGTGTGGTGGTGGCCAAGCCGGGCCTCGACGGCCATGACCGCGGGGCCAAGGTGATCGCGCGGGCACTGCGCGACGCCGGTATGGAGGTCATCTACACGGGCCTCCACCAGACACCTGAGCAGATCGTGGACACCGCGATCCAGGAGGACGCCGACGCCATCGGGCTCTCGATCCTCTCCGGTGCGCACAACACGCTCTTCGCGAAGGTGATCGAGCTGCTGAAGGAGCGCGACGCGGCGGACATCAAGGTCTTCGGCGGCGGCATCATCCCCGAGGCGGACATCGCACCGCTGAAGGAGCAGGGCGTCGCGGAGATCTTCACGCCGGGCGCGACGACGGTCGCGATCGTCGAGTGGGTCAACGCGCACGTCCGCCAGCCGGCCCAGGCCTGATCGACGCCGGGCCTGAGCTGACGGTGGGCCTGTATGGCGCCGGGCGTGTATGGCGCCGGTTTGAGCTGGCGGCGAGCGTGCACGACGCCAGGTCTGAGCGGCGGGCTTGTACGACGCCAGGGCTGAACGACGCGGGGCCTGTATGGCACCGGGCGTGTATGGCGCCGGGCGTGTATGGCGCCGGGCGTGTATGGCGCCGGTTTGAGCTGGCGGCGAGCGTGCACGACGCCAGGTCTGAGCGGCGGGCCTGTACGACGCCAGGGCTGAACGACGCGGGGCCTGTATGGCGCCGAGCTTGAGCTGGCGGCGGGCCGGGTGTGCTGCGGGGGCCGTTTCCGGGGTGCCCGGGTTCGAGCGGGCGCCGGTATCAGGCGGCCCGTTTCGTGCGGTTCCCGGGCTTCAGTGGCGCCTGGTCTTCTTCCAATCTTCAGTGGCGCCCGGTTCCTGCCGGGGCCGACGCATCCGGTGGCGCCCGGCCCCGGCCTTCATCCCGGCCTTGGTCCCGGCCCGGCCATCGTTCCGCCGTGGGGGCCGGCCTCGCGGTGCCGGGGCCGGGCCTGGGTCGGGGCTGCCTCAATGGCCCGGTTTTTTTGCCTTCAGGCCAGCGGCCGGGGCCGAGGCCCAGTGGCCCTCTCGCTCAGGTCTCCGGTGCCAGCTCCAGATCCATCGACGCGCGCAGCCGCAGAGTGGAGACCAGGCGCCGGAACGCTTCCGACCAGTAGCCGTTCGCACCCGGTGAGGCATCCGCTGGCTCGTCGGGCGTCGTGGTGAGTATCTCGAGCCGGTCCGCCGCGGCCGGGTTCAGGCAGCGTTCGGCGAGGCCCATCACCCCGCTGAAGCTCCAGGGGTAGCTGCCCGCGTCCCGGGCGATGTCGAGGGCGTCCACGACGGACCGCCCGAGCGGCTCCGCCCACGGCGTCGGGCAGACCCCCAGCAGTTGGAACGCCTCCGACAGGCCGTGGGCCGCGATGAACCCGGCCACCCAGTCGGCCCGTTCGGCGGCGGGCAGCACCGCCAGGAGCTTCGACCGCTCGGCGAGCGACGCCGTACCGGGGCCGTTCGACGGAGGCGTGGAGGGGGCGCCGAGCAGCGCCCGCGCCCACTCCGGGTCGCGCTGCCGCACCGCCGCCCGGCACCAGGCCGCGTGCAGTTCCTCGCCCCAGCCGTCGGCCACGGGCAGCGCGACGATCTCCCGCGCGCCACGCCCGCCGAACCGCGTCGGCCAGACGGACAGCGGGGACGACTCCACCAGCTGGCCCAGCCACCACGACCGTTCGCCCCGCCCGGACGGTGGGAGTGCCGTCACACCGTCGCGCTGCATCGCCGCATCGCATTCATGGGGGGCCTCCACAGCCACGGACGGGCCCGTGCCGGTGAGCCCGGGGCTCACGCAGGACAGGGCGCGGACCGCCATCCGGTGGGCCAGCGCTGATCCGGGAAGCGCGGACAGCAGCTCGGCGGCCGTGGCGCGCACATTGCGGCTGCGGTCGGCGAGGGCCCGCTCCAGGAACTCCTCGTCGGCTCCGGACAGCCCGGTGCGCAGCGAGTCGATGAACATCAGCCGGTCCTCGGCCCGCTCCGTGGACCAGGTGGTGGCGAGCAGGGCGAGGGCGGCGTCCGCGTCATGCGCCCGTACGGCGGACAGCAGAGCGACGCGTTCGGCGAACAGGCCCTCCTCCCACAGGCGGCGCACCGCCTCCCGGTCCGTCACCTCGGGCAGCAGCGCACTGCCCGACGCGCCCCGCAGCGCGAACTTCCAGTCAGGGTTCAGCCCGGCCAGCCACAGCCCGCGCGGCCCGGCGAACGCCAGGGCCTGGGGCCGCAGATCGGTGCGCGCCCGGGCCGCGTCCAGCAGGGGAGGCAACGCGGCGTCCGGGGCCCGGTATCCGTGCGCGTTGGCGGTGGCGAGCCATTGCGGGATCAGCTCCGTGAGATCCGGGGCCGTGCCACGTCTCCCACCCGAACCGCTCGGGGCCGCCCGGTCCGCGAGCAGCTGCGCCAGCCGGTTCCGGGCGGCCTCCGGCAGCGCCGGCCGCGGGTCGACGGGCGCGGGCTCGGGCCGGGGCGCCGCGGGGGCGGGCAACAGGCCCGCCCGCCGCCGCACGGTGTGCAGCGCGGCGGCGTCCAGCAGCGCTGCCGCCGTGCCGTCCGGGCCGGTGCCGGATGCCACCCCGGGCGGGCGGCGGTCCGTGCCGAGCAACGCCGAGGTGACGAGCTCCTCCCACGGCGCGGAGGCGAGCGTCCCGTGGGGCGCGGTGGGCTCGGCGGCCGAGCGAGCGGCCGGTGGCGGGGCGCCGGGTCCGTGCGAGGCGGTCGTGGGCGCGGGCGTGGTGGTAGGGGGCATCACTCCTCCTCCGGAGGTCAGACGAGCGGTACGGCCTCGGTGGCGTGCGGGCGGACGCGCGACGACGGATCCGTCGTCGCGGGACGGCCCTCAGGTCCGGACGGCCACGCCGCGAGCGGGTCGAAGCCGCGGTGGCCGCACTCCCCGAAGACGGTGAGCGGGCCGCCGCCCGAGAGCGCGACGAGCTTCCACAGCGCCGGCCGGGACAGCGCGGCAGCGGCGACGGGCAGGGCCGCATCGCCCTCCGCGTCCGCCAGTTGCCAGCCGTCCGCGGACGGCACGGGTATGACATCGCGGAGCGTGACCGGCCAGGACTCCAGCCACGGGTCGTCGCCCAGCGCTCTGCCGTACGCGGCGATCGCCTCGCCGACCGCGACGCCGGGCGGCGGAGCCCCGGCCGGCACGGGCGGCCCGAACTGCTCGCCCAGCTCCGCCCGGAGCTGTCCGGACCCCGGATAGGGCGTGACCTCGGCGTCGAGCGTGAGGCCCACGGGCAGGGCCTGCGCGGGGGAGCGCCCCGCGGCCCCGAAGGACAGCAGCAGCGCGACGCGGCCCGAGTCCCTTCCGTACAGCCAGATGCGGCGCGCGACGATCTTGCCCTCGGGTGTGTCGTACTGCGCGAGGACCAGCCACTGGTCGCGGACCGGCGGTCCCTCCGCGGGCGACGTCAGTCCCACGCGGGTGCGGACCGTCGCCGCCAGCGGCTGCGGAAGCCGGTCGATGCCCAGCCACGCCGTATCCAGCATGTGAAGCAGCGCGCACTCCTCCAGCAGCCGCACCGGCCAGCCTGGACCGGAGGCCACGATCGCGCCCAACTCCCGCACCCGCCCCGCCAGACCGGGTGCCTGCGCGTCGACCATGCGGGCAGCCGTCTCCTCCCACAGCCCGTACCCCGACTGCTCGGCCGAGGCCAGCCCACCCCGCAGCAGGTCGGTCAGGCGCTGCTCCAGCTCCTGCGCACCGCCGTCGATCCGCTCCGCCCGCCGCTCGGCGCGGCGCCGGGCGGCCTCCGGATCGGCCGGACCACCGCCCGCGACCTCTTCCTTGCCCCGGGCGCGGACGCGGCGGCCTTCCAGCCACTCGCCCGCCCAGTCGGGCGGAGCGGCGGCGGGCAGCGCCGATCCGTCGGACGCGTGGAGGAGCAGCAGACCCAGCGCGTGCTTGCACGGGAACTTGCGGCTGGGGCAACTGCACTTGTACGCGGGGCCCATGGTGTCGATCACCGTCCGGTAGGGCCTGCTCCCGCTTCCCCGGCACAGCCCCCACACCGCGCCCGAACCGTCCCCTCCGGTGTCCGACCACGGACCGGCCGCACCCAGCTTGTTCCCCGCCTTGCGTGAAGCGTCGTCAGGAGCCAGGGCCAGGACCTGCTCCACCGTCCAGCGCGCCGCCGGAGCAGCGGCGCCCAAGGGTTCTCCCCCGTCAGTCAGCAGCATGGGAACGACGTTAGGCCGCCCCACTGACAACGGGTTCTGACCTGCGAGGACTTCGATTGTCAGTGCCATGGTGCACCGTGGGAACCGCATCAGGCCGACCGACCTGGAGGGGGATCCATGACCGTGCCCGAAACCACCGCAGCCACCGGCGCCGAGGCCCTGCGCCCGCATGCCGAGGACGCCTTCGCCGAGGAGCTGAAGGCGCTGGCCGCCGCCGACGACCGCCCCCGGCCCCCGCGTTGGCGGCTGTCACCGTGGGCCGTCGCCACGTATCTGCTCGGCGGCACCCTCTCCGACGGCACGGTGATCACACCGAAGTACGTGGGCCCGCGCCGCCTCGTGGAGGTCGCCGTCACCACCCTCGCCACCGACCGGGCGCTGCTGCTCCTCGGCGTGCCCGGCACCGCCAAGACCTGGGTGTCCGAACACCTCGCCGCCGCCGTCAGCGGCGACTCGACCCTGCTCGTCCAGGGCACGGCGGGCACGCCCGAGGAAGCCGTCCGCTACGGATGGAACTACGCACAGCTGCTCGCGCACGGGCCCAGCCGGGACGCGCTGGTGCCCAGTCCGCTGATGCGCGCCATGTCCGAGGGCATGACCGCCCGGATCGAGGAACTCACCCGCATCCCCGCCGATGTGCAGGACTCGCTGATCACGATCCTGTCGGAGAAGACCCTCCCACTGCCCGAACTGGGCCAGGAGGTCCAGGCCGTCCGCGGGTTCAACGTCATCGCCACGGCCAACGACCGCGACCGCGGGGTCAACGAGCTGTCCAGCGCGCTGCGCCGTCGCTTCAACACCGTCGTGCTGCCGCTGCCCGCCACCCCCGAGGCGGAGGTCGACATCGTCTCGCGCCGCGTCGACCAGGTCGGGCGCTCGCTCGACCTGCCGCCCGCACCGGACGGTCTCGCGGAGATCCGCCGCGTGGTCACGGTCTTCCGTGAGCTGCGCGACGGGGTCACGGCCGACGGCCGGACCAAGCTCAAGTCCCCCTCGGGAACGCTGTCCACGGCCGAGGCCATCTCCGTCGTCACGAACGGCCTGGCCCTCGCCGCCCACTTCGGTGACGGCGTGCTGCGCCCCGGTGACGTCGCCGCCGGCATCCTCGGCGCGGTCGTCCGTGATCCGGCGGCGGACCGCGTGGTCTGGCAGGAGTACCTGGAGACCGTGGTGCGCGAGCGGGACGGCTGGAAGGACTTCTACCGCGCCTGCCGCGAGGTCTCCGTATGACCGGCGCGCGCCCGGCGGGGCCGCTGATGCTCGGGGTGCGGCACCACGGCCCGGGCTCGGCCCGCGCCGTCCGTGCCGCCCTCGACGCGGCCCGCCCGCAGGCGGTGCTCATCGAGGGACCGCCGGAGGGTGACGCGCTGCTGCCGCTCGCCGCCGACGAGCAGATGCGGCCGCCCGTCGCCCTGCTCGCCCACGCGGTGGACGATCCGGGACGGGCGGCGTTCTGGCCGCTCGCCGCGTTCTCGCCCGAATGGGTCGCCCTGCGCTGGGCCCTGGCGCACGGCGTCCCGGTCCGCTTCATCGACCTGCCCGCGGCGCACTCCCTGGCCATGGCGGAGGAAGGCGGACGGGACGGCGGGGCGGAGGCGCCCGCGGAAGGGGAGACGGGGCCTGCCGTGCCGCCCGTCGACCCGATCCGGGTGCTGGCCGAGACGGCGGGCTACGACGACCCCGAACGCTGGTGGGAGGACGTGGTCGAACACCGCGTCCCCGGCACGGGCGCCCCTGGTGCCGCGGTCGCCGACCCGCTGGCCGCCTTCGCCGCGCTCGGCGAGGCGATGACCGCCCTGCGCGAGGTGTACGGGGACGGCGGGCACCCCAGGGACGCGGTCCGGGAGGCGTACATGCGCCTCCAGATCCGCGCCGCCCGCAAGGAGTTCGGCGGCGCCTTCGCCGTGGTCTGCGGCGCCTGGCATGTTCCCGCCCTCGAAGCGCGGACGACGCAGACCGCCGACCGGGCGCTCCTCAAGGGCCTCCCGAAGGTCAAGACGGAGCTGACGTGGGTGCCCTGGACCCATCAGCGGCTCGCCCGGCACAGCGGATACGGGGCAGGGATCGACTCGCCCGGCTGGTACGAGCACCTCTTCGCCTCCCCTGACCGCCCGGTCGAACGGTGGATGACCAAGGTCGCCGGACTCCTGCGCGACGAGGACCGGTTCGTGTCCTCCGCCCACGTCATCGAGGCGGTCCGGCTCGCCGACACCCTCGCCGCCTTGCGGGGCCGGCCGCTCGCCGGACTCAGCGAGACGACCGACGCCGTCCGGGCCGTGATGTGCGAGGGCTCCGACGTGCCGCTCGCCCTCGTCCGGGACCGGCTGGTCGTCGGCGTGACACTCGGCGACGTGCCGGACACCGCGCCCGCCGTGCCGCTCCAGCGTGACCTGAACCGGCGGCAGCGCGCCCTGAGGCTCAAACCGGAGGCGGCGGAGCGGGAGTTGGAGCTCGACCTGCGCAAGGACACCGACGCCGCCCGCAGCCGCCTGCTGCACCGGCTGCGCCTCCTCGGCATCGGCTGGGGCGAACCCGCCGCGGGCCGGGGGAGCACCGGCACCTTCCGGGAGAGCTGGCGGCTGCGCTGGGAGCCGGAGCTGTACGTCCGCGTCGCGGAGGCGGGCGTCTGGGGCACCACCGTGCTCGCCGCCGCCACCGCACGCGCCGAGTCGGAGGCCCTGGCCGCCACCTCACTCGCCGAGGTGACCGCCCTGGCCGAGCGGTGCCTGCTCGCGGGACTGCCCGAGGCGCTCCCCGTCGTGATGCGGGTCCTCGCCGACCGGGCGGCCCTCGACGCCGACGTCGGCCACCTCGCCGACGCCCTGCCGGCCCTGGCCCGCACGCTGCGTTACGGGGACGTCCGTGCCACGGACACCGCCGCACTGGGCGAGGTCGCGGCCGGACTCGCGGAGCGGATCTGCGTCGGACTGCCCCCCGCCTGCACCGGGCTCGACACGGACGCGGCCGCCGCCCTGCGGCGTCAGGTGGAGGGCGTCCACACGGCGATCGGACTGCTCGCCGGCGCCGTACCGGCGGACGCGGACGGACTGCGCGAGCGCTGGAGAACCGTGCTGCACCGGCTCGCCGTCCGGGTAGCGGTCGCCGGCGTGATCCGCGGCCGGGCCGCCCGGCTGCTGCTCGACGACGGACACCTCGCCCACGACGAGGCCGCCCGGCTGATGGGCCTCGCCCTGTCACCCGGCACGCCTCCCGCCGACGCCGCCGCATGGATCGAGGGCTTCGTCGGCGGCGCGGCCGGCGGCGGCATGCTGCTGGTCCACGACGAGCGCCTGCTCGCCCTGGTCGACGCCTGGCTCACCGGCGTCCCCGCGGACACCTTCACCGACGTCCTGCCCCTGCTGCGCCGCACCTTCTCGGCGTACGAGGCGGGGGTGCGGCGCACGCTGGGCGAACTGGTCCGGCGCGGCCCGGCCGCAGCCACGACTTCCGGCGCCGGAGCCGTCGCGGGCCGAGAGTCCACCGCACCCGGGTTCGGCCCGGTCCTGGACGGGCCACGGGCGGACGCGGTGGTGCCGGTCCTGCGCCTGCTGCTGGGCCTGGACGTCGAGAGGCCGGCGGAGAAAGCGGAGAAACCCGACAACCACGAGGAACAGCTGGGGGCAACGGGATGACGAAGTCGACGAACACGACGGGTACGACGAGCACGGCGGCGGGCATTCCCGTGACAGCGACGACGGGGACGGCGGCGACGGCAACAGCGACGACGGCAACAGCGACGACGGGGACAGCGACGGCGGCGACTGCCACGCCCCCGGGCCCCGCGGGTCACGAGGAGCGGCTGCGGCGGTGGCGCATGGTGCTGGGCGCGGACAGTGCGGAGAGCACCGGCCGCACCCTCACCGGACGCGACGCGGCGATGGACGGTGCGCTGACCGCGCTCTACGAGAGCGGGGGCCGGCCCGGCGGCCGGGGCGGCAGCGCAAGAGCGGCCGGACTCGGGGCTTCCGCCCCCTCCGTGGCCCGCTGGCTCGGCGACATCCGCACGTACTTCCCCACGTCCGTCGTCCAGGTCATGCAACGCGACGCCATCGACCGCCTCGGCCTCTCCGCGCTCCTGCTGGAACCGGAGCTGCTGGAAGCCGTCGAGGCGGACGTCCATCTCGTCGGCACCCTGCTCTCCCTCGGCAAGGCCATGCCCGAGACGACGAAGGAGACGGCAAGAGCCGTCGTGCGCAAGGTCGTCGAGAAGCTGGAGAGGCAGCTCTCGACCCGTACCCGAGCGACGCTCACGGGCGCCCTGGACCGATCCGCGAAGGTCACGCGCCCCCGGCACCACGACATCGACTGGGACCGCACCATCCGGGCCAACCTCAAGAACTACCTGACCCTCCCCGGCGAGGACGGCGCCGGCACGATCGTCCCCGAGCGGCTCATCGGCTACGGGCGGGCCGCGCGGTCCGTGAAGAAGGAGGTCGTCCTCTGCGTCGACCAGTCGGGTTCGATGGCCGCCTCCGTCGTCTACGCCTCGGTCTTCGGCGCCGTCCTCGCCTCCATGCGCTCGTTGCGGACGAGGCTCGTCGTCTTCGACACCGCGGTCGTCGACCTCACCGACCAGCTCGACGACCCCGTCGACGTGCTCTTCGGCACCCAGCTCGGCGGCGGCACCGACATCAACCGGGCACTCGCCTACTGCCAGTCGAGGATCACCCGCCCCGCCGACACCGTCGTCGTGCTCATCAGCGACCTCTACGAGGGCGGTATCCGCGACGGGATGCTGAAGCGGGTCGCCGCCATGAAGGCGTCCGGAGTGCAGTTCGTGACCCTGCTCGCCCTTTCCGACGAGGGGGCTCCCGCCTACGACCGTGACCACGCGGCGGCCCTCTCCGCCCTGGGCGCTCCCGCCTTCGCCTGTACGCCGGACCTCTTCCCGGACGTGATGGCGGCCGCGATCGAGAAGCGGCCCCTCCCCATACCGGACAAGGAGGTCCCTCGGTGACGTCAGGCCGTGCGCGACCGCCGGCGCCTCACCACCGTCCCCGTATCGATTTGTCCACTGCGACCCGGCCACCAGCGCGATCTGTGACCGTAATCACCGCCCAGGGGGGATCTGCGATTTAGGGTCATGCGGGGCGCGGGGATAACCTGCGAGATGGACATGCCGCGTATCCGGTCACCGTGTGCGCCTTCCTAGTGACAGAGCAGTCACGTTGCCCCTCGCGGCACGCCCACGCAGAAAACCAACCGCGAGACCATTTGATAAGGGACGGACGCGCGTGGACCTGTTCGAGTACCAGGCGAGGGACCTCTTCGCCAAGCACGGTGTACCGGTGCTGGCCGGTGAAGTGATCGAGACGCCTGAGGCAGCCCGCGAGGCGACCGAGCGGCTGGGCGGCAAGTCGGTCGTCAAGGCGCAGGTGAAGGTCGGTGGCCGCGGCAAGGCCGGTGGCGTGAAGCTGGCCGCCACCGCCGACGAGGCGGTCGCCCGGGCGACCGACATCCTCGGCATGGACATCAAGGGCCACACGGTCCACAAGGTGATGATCGCCGAGCTGTCCCCGGAGATCGAGGCGGAGTACTACGTCTCGTACCTCCTCGACCGCACCAACCGCACCTTCCTGGCCATGGCCTCGGTGCAGGGCGGCATGGACATCGAGGAGGTCGCGGAGAAGACCCCCGAGGCCCTCGCGAAGGTCCCGGTCAACGCCGTCGACGGCGTCGACATCGTCAAGGCCCGCGAGATCGTGGCCCAGGCGAAGTTCCCGGCCGACGTGGCCGAGGGTGTCGCCGAGGCCCTGGTGACCCTGTGGGACACCTTCGTCGCCGAGGACGCCCTCCTCGTCGAGGTCAACCCGCTGGTGAAGACCAAGGACGGCCGCATCCTGGCGCTCGACGGAAAGGTGTCTCTCGACGAGAACGCCGACTTCCGTCAGCCCGGGCACGAGGCGCTCGAGGACAAGGCCGCGGCCAACCCGCTCGAGGCCGCCGCCAAGGCCAAGAACCTCAACTACGTCAAGCTCGACGGCGAGGTCGGCATCATCGGTAACGGTGCCGGTCTGGTCATGTCGACCCTGGACGTCGTCGCGTACGCCGGTGAGAACCACGGCAACGTGAAGCCCGCCAACTTCCTCGACATCGGTGGCGGCGCCTCCGCAGAGGTCATGGCGAACGGCCTGGAGATCATCCTCGGCGACCCGGACGTCAAGTCCGTGTTCGTCAACGTCTTCGGCGGCATCACCGCCTGCGACGAGGTCGCCAACGGCATCGTCCAGGCGCTCGAGCTGCTCAAGTCCAAGGGCGAAGCGGTCACCAAGCCGCTCGTCGTGCGTCTTGACGGCAACAACGCGGAGCTGGGTCGCAAGATCCTTTCCGACGCCAACCACCCGCTCGTTCAGCGTGTGGACACCATGGACGGCGCGGCCGACAAGGCCGCCGAGCTCGCCGCGGCTGCGAAGTAAGGAAGAGGGACTCAGACCACCATGGCTATCTTCCTCACCAAGGACAGCAAGGTCATCGTCCAGGGGATGACCGGCGCGACGGGCATGAAGCACACCAAGCTCATGCTCGCCGACGGCACCAACATCGTCGGCGGCGTGAACCCGCGCAAGGCCGGCACGACCGTCGACTTCGACGGCACCGAGGTACCGGTCTTCGGCTCCGTCGCCGAGGCGATGGAGAAGACCGGCGCGAACGTGTCCGTCCTCTTCGTGCCGCCGGCCTTCTCCAAGGCCGCCGTCGTCGAGGCGATCGACGCCGAGATCCCGCTCGCCGTCGTGATCACCGAGGGCATCGCCGTCCACGACTCGGCCGCCTTCTGGGCGTACGCCGGCGCGAAGGGCAACAAGACCCGGATCATCGGCCCGAACTGCCCGGGTCTCATCACCCCCGGCCAGTCCAACGCCGGCATCATCCCGGGCGACATCACCAAGCCCGGTCGCATCGGTCTGGTGTCGAAGTCCGGCACGCTGACCTACCAGATGATGTACGAGCTGCGTGACATCGGCTTCTCGTCCGCCGTCGGCATCGGTGGCGACCCGGTCATCGGTACGACGCACATCGACGCCCTCGCGGCGTTCGAGGCCGACCCCGACACCGACCTGATCGTCATGATCGGCGAGATCGGCGGCGACGCCGAGGAGCGTGCGGCGGACTTCATCGCGAAGAACGTCACCAAGCCGGTCGTCGGTTACGTCGCGGGCTTCACCGCCCCCGAGGGCAAGACCATGGGCCACGCCGGCGCCATCGTCTCCGGTTCCTCCGGCACCGCCCAGGCGAAGAAGGAGGCCCTCGAGGCCGCCGGCGTCAAGGTCGGCAAGACGCCGACCGAGACCGCCAAGCTGGCACGCGAGATCCTCGGCGCCTGACGCCAGGCGCGTGAGGTCCGGCGCCGGCCGCCGGACGCCTGAGCCTGCCGCCGTCGCCCCACGCCTCACCGCGTCGGAGCGTCACCGCGGTCGGCGCTCACGGACGAAGACGCGGGCCCGCACCCCTGACCAGGGGTGCGGGCCCGCGTCTTCGTCTGCCGCAAGCGCTGCCGGAGTGCCGGATCAGCCGGCCCGGGGGACCAGGCGGGCCGGACCCCGCACCAGCTCACCGCCGAGCTTCTTCTGCAGCTTCTTGTCCTGCGGAGTCAGCTTCTGCGGGCCACCGAGCGGAGGCACCCCCTCCACCTTCTGCGCGGGCGACTGGGGTGTCTCGTACCGCGTCGGGGCCGTGGCCAGGGTGATCAGCGTCAGCCCGATCAGCAGCACGGTGAACGCGATGGCCGCCCGGGTCCAGAGCTCCGCCTTGCGCTCGCAGCCCGTCCGGATCAGGCCGGGCTCGAGGAGCGAGGGGACGGGCTGGGTCAGGGCGAGGGCGCCGAGGTGTTCGTGCAGCAGCGCGGACTGCTCGGCCGGTGTGGACGGCTTCGCGAGCTCGGGCAGCTGCTCGGTGACGGCGGCCCGGGCGTTCATCAGCCGCCCAGCGGCCGCCGGAGTGCTGGCCTCCGTCTCCGCCGCGGTCTCCGGCAGCCCCAGGCCGACACCGTCGTGCAGCAGCAGGGTGCGGCGGTACGAGGGCGGCAGGGCGAGCAGCACGTCGAGCAGCGCGCGGGGGCCGGGTGCCTCGGGCGGGGGGTCGGGGTGGCGATGCTCACGGCGCAGCCGGTGCCACGGCGACATCGCGTACTCGTAGGCGGCCGCGCGCACCCAGCCCACCGGATCGCGGTCCACGGCGACCTCCGGCCAGCGCTGCCAGGTCTGCTCGAAGGCCTTGCCGACGGCCTCCCGGGCCAGGGCGCGGCGGCCGGTCAGCAGGTAGGTCTGCCGGTAGAGCGAGGCGGCGGCGTGCTGGTACAGCGCGTCGAAGGCCTCGGCGGCCGAGGACGGCCCGGCCCCACCGGCCCCTTCGGCCGCTGCGGCTGCCTCGATCACCTCGATCGCTTCAAGCACCTCGGGCGCCTCGGCGGGCCTGGGTGTCTCGGGTGCGGTGGTGCTGGGCTCGGTCGGATCCATGACGTCGCTCCCGGTGGCTTCGACGGGGGTCGGCGGACGGGTCTTCGGGGAGGGAGTCGCGGGCGGCCCGGCGGCCTTCGGAGCTGAAGACCCGGCCGCCGGCTTCGTCGCCGCCGCTGCCGCCAGGGCCGCCGGGACCGCCGTTGCCGCCGGGGCTTCGGCGGCAGCGGGCCTCAGGTCCTTGGCGGCGGTGGTCGTCCCGTTCTCGGCGGCAGCGGTCCTCAGGTCCTCGGCGGCGGTGGTCGTCCCGTTCTCGGCGGCAGCGGTCCTCGCGTTCTCGGCGCCGGCGGTCCTCGCGGCTTCGTCCGACCTGGCCTGCCGTGCGGCGGCTCTCGGCCGGCAGTTCGGGGTGGCCGACGTGATGCGGGCGGGGTGTGAGGCGGACCGCGTCCCCCCGCTTCCGATCAGACGCGCGTACACCTCGCGCTTGCGTCCCCGCGGGCTGGTGCGGCCCGTCTCCCAGGCCCGGACCGTGGCCCGGGTGACGCCCACGGCCGCCGCGACCTGCTCCTCACTCAGCGATTTCGCCTCCCGCAGCCTGCGTCGCTCCTTGGGTGAGGGGAGCGGCGGGGCGGCGGGCGCGACGGTCGTGCTCTGGGTCATGAGGGCGCCTCGCCCGGCCCGCACTGGGGGAAAAAGTACATAAACGTATATTGGGCGACACCACGGCCGTTCGCCCGTTACACGAAATAAGTGCGTGTCGTTGGGAGCATGGCGGCGTGACCCACATGACCGAACGCGGCCCGTCGTTGTCGGCAGAGCACGGACGGTCCGTCGTGCAGACCAGGGCGCTCCTGCGCGGGGCGCTCGCGGCAGGGCTGGGACTGGGCTCCGTCATCGTGCTCGTCGTGGTGCTCTGGATCAGCTCCCCGGGCCCGGCCAGCAGCCCCGGCGAAGCCTTCCGGGCGGCGGCGGCTGTCTGGCTGCTCGCGCACGGCGCCGAACTGGTCAGGACCGACACCCTGACCGGGGCCCCGTCCCCCGTCGGCGTCGTTCCGCTCCTGCTCGCCGCCCTGCCGGTCTGGCTGGTGCACCGGGCGGCCAGGGACGTGGCGGAGTCCGAAGAGGGGCACGGCGTTCTCTCGGCCGGAGGCACGGTCGCCCTGGTGACGGGGGGATACCTGCTGGTCGGGGCGGCTGCGGCGCTCTATGTCCGGGAGACCTCGCTGTCGGCCCGGCCGCTGACCCTGCTGTTCCCGACGGTCCTCGTCGTGGCGGGTGCGGCCGCCGCCGGGGTGTGGACGGCCTCGGGGTTCCCGCTCGGGCCCCCGCCCTCCTGGGCGCCGGTGTGGCTGCACGAGGCGATGGCACGGTCCCGGTTCGCGCGGCGCGCCGAGGTGGTGGGCAGGTCGGCGGCGGCCGGAGTGGCGGTCCTGCTGGGCGGGGGCGCGCTGGTGGCAGCGGTGGGGCTGATGTGGCACGCGGGATCGGTCCAGGAGTCCTTCCTGCACCTTTCCGGCGACTGGGCCGGCCGGTTCTCGGTGCTCCTGCTGGCACTGGCGCTGGTGCCGAATGCCGCGGTGTGGGGCGCCGCGTACGGGCTCGGCCCGGGTTTCGTGCTCGGTACGGCGTCCACGGCCACCCCGCTCGGCTTCCTGGGACATCCGTCCCTGCCGGACTTCCCGCTGCTGGCCGCACTCCCGGCACAGGGCCCCGGGACGCCTCTGCACTGGTTGACAGCGGCGGTTCCCGTGGCCGTCGCCGCGACGGTGGCCTGGTTCACCGTGCTGAGGGCGGCACCCACCCCCGGTGAGCGCGCGGAGGCCTGGGGTGCGGGGGAGACGGCGCTCACCACCGCGCTGGGGGCGGTCGGTTGCGGGATCGGCGCGGCCCTGCTGGCGGCGGCGGCCGGGGGACCGCTCGGGACCCACGCCCTCGCCCGGTTGGGCCCCGTGTGGTGGCTCACCGGTGCGGCCGCCTTCGGGTGGACGGCGGCGCTCGCCGTCCCGGCGGCGCTGCTGCTGCGGGCCTGGCGGCTGCGCGGGCGTACACCGGCGGAGTCGCAGGGCGCCGCCCCCTCGGGCGGCGGCCCGGGCGGTGCGGACACGGCGCGGGAACCCGGTGACGCGGCGGAGGCGGAACCGGGGAGGGCCCGGCCCGGGTGGTGGCCGAGGCACGGCCGCCGGCCGGCGGAATCCGGGGCGGAGGAGGCCCCGGCGCCCGTGGCCCACCCGGCCGGCCTGACGGACGGTCGCCCGGAGGAGGAGGACGACGAGTTCGAGGCGTACGACTTCCTGCCGACCAACCCCTGGCACACGAAGGCACCCCAGGCACCAAAGCCACCCCGGGCAGCACAGGCACCACTCGCACCGCCGAAACCCCTGGCGTCCGAGGCGCAGCCCGGCGAACCCACAGTCCCAGGAGACCCCACACCGCTCACGGACTCGACACCGTTCACGGACTCCACACCGCTCACCGACTCCACACCGGCCACGGGCCCTGCACCAGCCACGGCGTCCGCACCTGCCCCGGACCCGGCGTCGTCCCCACCGGCCACACCCCTCGGCCCGCCCGGTACGCGGGACGCTCAGCCGTGACGGTCCTCCGCGGTGTCATGCCGTGACGCGGCCGCTCCGTGCGGGTCCGACGCCTCGACGGAGCTACTCCTTGACGCCGAAGAAGGGCTCCAGCGGCTTCGGGAGCTGGTCGTTGCAGGACAGCTGGCCCGTCTTGGTGAGGGCGTCGTTCACGCAGGTGTAGTAGTCGCGGTAGACGAGCTGCACCGTGAACGTCGTCGCGACGATCGACAGGGCGATGAGCGCGGTCACCAGACCGCTGACCGCGGCCGTCGTCTGCTGCCGGCTGCCGCGCTGGAGATAGGCGGTGTTCTGCGGGCCCGCCCCGGCCGGGGAGTCCGCGGCCGGCGTCGGTGCGGACGGAGTGCCGGACGCCGTGCCGGGCCCCTGCCCGAAGGCGCTCATGCCGGGAGCCCCGGTGGCCTCCCCGGTCGCGGCCGGTTCCTTCGGCTTGGCCCGCAGCGCGCTGATCGACCAGTAGGTGGCGAGTGCGCCGAGCAGCAGCGCGATCTCCGGGAAGTCGAAGAGCGCGAAGAAGAAGGCCCACATGCCGGAGAGCAGCGAGTACCGGGCGCGGCGCTGGACCGGGTCGGTCGGGTCCCAGCGCAGGCCGCCGCGGGGACCCTCGGAGCCGCCCCGTCCACCGCCCTGGCCGTTCGGTCCGCCGGGCCGGCCGCCGAAGGTGCCGCTCTGGCGCCCCGGCTGGTGGCTGCTCCACTGGCTGCCCCAGACGGGCCGGTTGTCGGAGGACCCGTCCTCGGGCGCATCCCCGGACTCGCCGTTGCCCTCGCCGTCACCGTTCGTACCGCCGTTGACCGGCCGGCGCGGCTGCCACGGCTGGTCGGGGCGGTCCTCGGGCGGCGGAGCGAAGGGGTTGTCGTCCCCCGGGCCGGAGGACCCGGCCGGCGAGGAAGAGGAAGAAGAGGATCCCGTGGGGGACTGGCGCTCCCGCATCAGCAGTGAGGACCGCTCGGGCAGCGGGTGGCGGAAGGCGGTGCGGCGTCGGTCCGGCATGTGGTGAACGTCTTCCCCATCTCGTCATTTCCGCCCTGCGGACGGTTCGCTCTCCCTGACGCTACCCTCCGGCGAGGACGGGCCGAAAGCTGGGCGTACGGGCGCGGTGGCGGGCAGCCGCCACCCAGGACCCCGTTGCCCGCACAGGCCCGCGGGCTCCGGGCCCTCACCCCCGTCAGGCGAGGGCCTTCCGAGGTGCCGGTATCGTTGCTGACGGTCGGCACGTTCGTAGAGTTCCCCGTATCGGGGGGCGTGATTCTTTCGTACGACCGTACAAACAGCATGGCCGTCGTGCCGCCGCTCCCGCAGTGCGGCGCGTGGTGCGGCCGCTTCGAACCGCTCCACACGCGAGAAAGGGCCCGCCCGTGGCCTCCCCGCTCTCCTCCGCCGGACCGGCCCGCCTGGTCGTCCTGGTATCCGGCTCCGGTACGAACCTCCAAGCCCTGCTCGACGCGATCGGCGCCGACCCCGACGGGTACGGCGCCCGGATCGTCGCGGTCGGTGCGGACCGCGACGGCATCGCCGGTCTGGAGCGGGCCGAGCGGGCCGGGCTTCCCACCTTCGTGTGCCGGGTCAAGGACTACGCGACGCGGGGGGAGTGGGACGCGGCGCTCGCCGCGGCCACCGCCGAGCACCGCCCCGACCTCGTCGTGTCCGCGGGCTTCATGAAGATCGTGGGCAAGGAGTTCCTCGCCGGGTTCGGCGGCCGGTTCATCAACACCCACCCCGCCCTGCTCCCCAGCTTTCCCGGAGCCCACGGCGTGCGCGACGCGCTCGCGTACGGCGTGAAGGTCACCGGGTGCACCGTCCACTTCGTCGACGACGGCGTCGACACCGGTCCGATCATCGCGCAGGGCGTGGTCGAGGTGACCGAAGAGGACACCCCGGAGGGCGAAGAGGCCCTCCACGAACGCATCAAGGAAGTCGAGCGCCAGCTGCTCGTCGAGGCCGTGGGGCGGCTCGCCCGTGACGGCTATCGCATTGAGGGACGAAAGGTTCATCTCGGTCATGACGGTGAATAAGCCCATCCGCCGCGCCCTGGTAAGCGTCTACGACAAGACGGGGCTCGAAGACCTCGCCCGCGGTCTGCACGAGGCGGGTGTCGAGCTGGTCTCCACCGGCTCCACCGCCGGGAAGATCGCGGCCGCCGGGGTGCCGGTCACCAAGGTCGAGGAGCTCACCGGCTTCCCCGAGTGCCTCGACGGCCGCGTCAAGACGCTGCACCCGCGCGTCCACGCCGGCATCCTGGCCGACCTGCGCCTGGACGCCCACCGCGAGCAGCTCGCCGAGCTCGGCGTGGAGCCGTTCGACCTCGTGGTCGTCAACCTCTACCCGTTCAAGGCGACCGTCGCCTCCGGCGCCTCCGACGACGAGTGCGTGGAGCAGATCGACATCGGCGGCCCGTCGATGGTCCGCGCCGCCGCCAAGAACCACCCGTCGGTCGCCGTCGTCACCAGCCCCGAGCGGTACGCCGATGTCCTGGCCGCCGTCAAGGCGGGCGGCTTCGACCTGACCGCCCGCAAGCGGCTCGCCGCCGAGGCCTTCCAGCACACCGCCGCGTACGACGTGGCCGTCGCCTCCTGGTTCGCGGACGGTTACGCCGCCGCCGACGACTCGGGCTTCCCCGACTTCTTCGGTACGACGTACGAGCGCGGCAACGTCCTGCGCTACGGCGAGAACCCGCACCAGCCCGCCGCGCTCTACACCTCGGGCACCGGCGGCCTGGCCGGGGCGGAGCAGCTGCACGGCAAGGAGATGTCGTACAACAACTACACGGACACCGACGCCGCGCGCCGGGCCGCGTACGACCACGCCGAGCCGTGCGTCGCGATCATCAAGCACGCCAACCCGTGCGGCATCGCGATCGCCGACGACATCGCCGAGGCGCACCGCAACGCCCACGCCTGCGACCCGCTGTCGGCGTACGGCGGCGTCATCGCCGTCAACCGCCCGGTGACCGTCACCATGGCCGAGCAGGTCGCCGACATCTTCACCGAGGTCATCGTCGCCCCGGCGTACGAGGACGGCGCGGTCGAGGTCCTCACCCGCAAGAAGAACATCCGGGTGCTGCGCTGCCCCGAGGCCCCGTCCGCCGAGGTCGAGGTCAAGCCGATCGACGGCGGTGCGCTGCTCCAGGTCACCGACCGCCTCCAGGCCGACGGCGACGACCCGGCCAACTGGACGCTGGCCACGGGTGAGGCGCTCTCCGCCGACGAGCTGCGGGAGCTCGCCTTCGCGTGGAAGGCGTGCCGCGCGGTCAAGTCCAACGCGATCCTGCTCGCCAAGGACGGCGCCTCGGTCGGCGTCGGCATGGGCCAGGTCAACCGCGTCGACTCCGCGAAGCTGGCCGTCGAGCGTGCGGGCGAGGAGCGGGCGCGGGGCGCGTACGCGGCCTCCGACGCCTTCTTCCCCTTCCCCGACGGACTGGAGATCCTGACCGCGGCCGGCATCAAGGCCGTGGCGCAGCCGGGCGGTTCGGTCCGCGACGAGCTGGTGGTCGAGGCCGCGAAGAAGGCGGGCGTGACGATGTACTTCACGGGTACGCGGCACTTCTTCCACTGACCTCACGACGAAGGGCCGGTCCCCCCGAACGAGTTCGGGGGGACCGGCCCTTCGTGCCGCTCTGCCGCGTTACTACTTGATCTTGACCACCAGGGTGCCGGCGGCACGGTCGTGCCAGCCCTGCAGCTTCCCGGAGTTGTCGAAGAACGGGGAGAGGTAGGTCAGGATGGCGCCGATGTAGCAGAGGAAGGCACCGACGATCGGGATGATCCAGCGGATGAATCCGGCGCCGAGGCCCGGGTTCAGGCCCGTGTTCTCCTTGACGACCTTGACGCCGAGGGCCTTCTTGCCGAGCGTGGCGCCCATCAGGGAGATCATCAGCCACTCGTAGAGCAGCGTGATCAGGACGAGGATGGCGAGCATGCCGAACATGGTGGCGATGAAGCTCATGCCGGCGTCGTTGACGCATTGCTGGTAGCCCGGGTCCAGGGAGGAACCGCAGTCATCGGTGCTCTCCGCGAGACCCAGGGCGCCGGCCAGGCCGATCGCGCTGAAGATGCCGTAGAGCACACCGATGATGAGACCGTCCAGGCAGCGGGCGCCGAGGCGGCGGCCCATCGAGGCGACCTCGACCGTGCCGAGCACGGGCACGTTGATGTACCCGTTGTTGGCCTGAAGGGTGCCCGGCTGCTGCTGCGGGTAGCCGTAGCCCGGCTGGCCCTGCGGGGGCACGCCCGGCTGCTGCGGGTAGCCGTAACCCGGCTGGCCCTGCGGCGGGACGCCCTGGGGGGCCTGCTGCGGGTAGCCGTAGCCCGGCTGGCCCTGGGGCGGCTGGCCCTGCGGCGGCTGACCGGGCTGCTGCCCGTAGGGATTGTTCGGGTTCGGGTCGCCGAAGCTCATCTGGGGCGTTCCTCCAACGGACGTACGGGGACGAATGCGGCCGCACGGAGGAATGCAAACATCAGCGGTCCGCCCCCCGGGTACTTCTGCGGCACTGCGGCCCTCATCGTCATAAGCGGGACGTAAGTTTGTCCAGTCGCTGCCCAAGAAGTTGTCCAAGTGCAACCTTGCGTCCACGGCCGGTACCCGGAATTGGTCCGCGGGCGGGGTCATCCGCGAGTATGGATACATGACTGCCCAGATTCTCGATGGCAAGGCCACCGCAGCCGCGATCAAGTCCGATCTCACCGTCCGCGTGGCGGCCCTCAAGGCCCGGGGTATCACCCCCGGGCTGGGAACCCTGCTGGTCGGGGACGACCCGGGCAGCAGGTGGTACGTGAACGGCAAGCACAAGGACTGCGCCCAGGTCGGCATCGGCTCCATCCAGCGTGAACTCCCCGACACCGCCACGCAGGAGGAGATCGAGGACGTCGTCCGCGAACTCAACGCCGACCCCGCGTGCACCGGTTACATCGTGCAGCTGCCCCTGCCCAAGGGGATCGACACCAACCGCGTCCTGGAACTCATGGATCCTGCCAAGGACGCGGACGGCCTGCACCCGATGAGCCTGGGCCGGCTCGTGCTCAACGAGTCGGGCCCGCTGCCCTGCACCCCGCAGGGCGTCGTGCAGTTGCTCCGCCACCACGGGGTCGAGATCAACGGGGCGCACGTCGTGGTCGTCGGGCGCGGTGTCACCATCGGCCGGTCGATCCCGCTGCTGCTCACCCGCAAGTCCGAGAACGCCACCGTGACCCAGTGCCACACCGGCACCCGTGACCTCTCCTCCCACCTCCGCCAGGCCGACATCATCGTCGCCGCCGCGGGCGTGCCGCACATCATCAAGCCCGAGGACGTGAAGCCGGGCGCGGCCGTGCTCGACGTCGGCGTGAGCCGTGACGAGAACGGCAAGATCGTCGGTGACGTCCACCCGGGCGTGGCCGAGGTCGCGGCCTGGATCTCGCCCAACCCGGGCGGTGTCGGCCCGATGACCCGCGCCCAGCTGCTCGTCAACGTGGTGGAGGCGGCCGAGCGCGACGCCGCCGACGCCGTCTGAGCCGGCTGATCCGATCCGGAAGGAACCCCATGGGTGCTGGTACGAGCCCGGCCGACCGGGCCGCCTCGGCGACCGGGCCGGACGCCGGGCGGTCCGAGGAGGCGGCTGAGGCCGCGGTCGACGCCCCCGAGGCGGGTGCGGCCGAGGGCGCCGTGGAGGGCCCGGAAGGGCGCACCGGCAGCCACCCGGAGCCGGGCCCCGGCGCGACGCGCCGGTCGCGGCGCTTCACGTTCACCCGCGACACCGCGCGTCCCGAGGGCGGCGGCCGGGCGGCGGGTGGGGACGCCCCCGCGCCCGCCCGTCAGTGGCCGCTGCTCGCCGTGCTCTGCACGGCCGGGGCCGGCCTCCTGATCGTGGCCGCCGACCCCTTCGAGCAGGCCTTCCGGATCGGCACGATCCTGATCGGCGTGGCGCTCATCGGGGGCGCGGTCCTGCGTCTGGTGGTCCCCTCGGTGGGCATGCTCGCGGTGCGTTCCCGCTTCACCGACCTGGTCACGTACGGACTGCTGGGCGTCCTCATCGTGATGCTGTCGCTCATGGCGCAGCCCAAACCGTGGCTGGACATCCCGTTCCTGGAGGACGCGGTCCACTTCACGATCCGCTGACCGGTGCCCGTCCCCTCCCCCGAGAAGGGACGGACACCGGGGACGGAGCACACCGGAGCGAAATGCTCCGGAACGTGGCGACTTGAGCGGCCTTGCCCCGTCCTGACTCCAGCCTTGTGGACGGGGATCGAGGGTTCAAGGGATGACTGGGGCCTGTGGCACGGAAGTGACCATTCCGCCACGGTGTGATCGCTGGGCAACGGTGGGAGACCGACCGACCGCCGTGAGCGGGTGCGCGCCCCAGACATCCGGGAGCACGCCGGCGACTGCGCGGCTCGTCGCCGACCGCAGGGGCCTGAGCGCGGCGAGGTGGCCGGCCGCAGCCTCCTGAGCATTCGCTGGGGGCGGCCGGCCGCAGCCGCCCGATCCCGCCGGGGTGGCGGCCGGGCCCACCGGACCGGGCGCGGCGGCCGGCCCCGGTGAGCGGGGAGTGACCGGTTGTGTGCGGTGCCACAGGGGGGCGGGCGGCCGTGGGGTCCCGGGTCGGATAGCCTGACCGCTGGATATCTCTTCACGTCAAGATTCAGGGATGTCCAGCACCAGGGGCCAGGAGCCCCCACCGCCAGCTGTCTAACGGAGATCGCCATGACCCGCACTCCCGTGAATGTCACCGTGACCGGCGCAGCCGGCCAGATCGGCTACGCGCTGCTCTTCCGCATCGCCTCCGGCCACCTGCTCGGCCCGGACGTGCCGGTCAACCTGCGTCTCCTGGAGATCCCGCAGGGGCTGAAGGCCGCCGAGGGCACCGCGATGGAGCTCGACGACTGCGCCTTCCCGCTGCTGCGCAACATCGAGATCACCGACGACGCCAACGTCGGCTTCGCCGGTGCCAACGTCGCCCTGCTCGTCGGCGCCCGCCCGCGCACCAAGGGCATGGAGCGCGGCGACCTGCTCTCCGCCAACGGCGGCATCTTCAAGCCGCAGGGCAAGGCGATCAACGACAACGCCGCGGACGACATCAAGGTCCTCGTCGTCGGCAACCCGGCCAACACCAACGCGCTCATCGCGCAGGCCGCCGCCCCGGACGTACCGGCGGAGCGCTTCACCGCGATGACCCGTCTGGACCACAACCGCGCGATCTCGCAGCTGGCCGCCAAGACCGGTGCCGCCGTCTCCGACATCAAGAAGCTGACGATCTGGGGCAACCACTCGGCCACCCAGTACCCCGACATCTTCCACGCGGAGGTCGCCGGGAAGAACGCCGCCGAGCTCGTCAACGACGAGGCGTGGCTGGCCGACACCTTCATCCCGACCGTCGCCAAGCGCGGCGCCGCGATCATCGAGGCCCGTGGCGCGTCCTCGGCCGCCTCGGCCGCCAACG
The DNA here is from genome assembly GCF_040630435.1 of Streptomyces sp. NPDC005803. Lineage (NCBI taxonomy): Bacteria > Bacillati > Actinomycetota > Actinomycetes > Kitasatosporales > Streptomycetaceae > Streptomyces > Streptomyces sp. NPDC005803. The sequence goes on from NZ_JBEXXO010000018.1 coordinate 108,215, forward strand.
CCGCCATCGACCACGTGCACACCTGGGTCAACGGCACCGCCGCGGGCGACTGGACCTCCATGGGCATCCCGTCGGACGGCTCCTACGGCGTGCCCGAGGGCATCATCTCGTCCTTCCCCGTCACCACGGAGAACGGCACGTACAAGATCGTCCAGGGCCTGGACATCAACGAGTTCTCCCGCGCGCGCATCGACGCGTCGGTGAAGGAGCTCACCGAGGAGCGCGACGCGGTCCGCGAGCTCGGCCTGATCTGATCCGTACGCCCCTGGAGGGGAAGCGGACGACGCGCTCCGTACGCCCCCTCGGGGGTACGGGAACGCTTCGCTCCGCACCCCCCCCAGGGGACACGCGGACGCCACCGCCCCCGGCAGCAGTCAGTCGCTGCCGGGGGCGGTGGCGTTCGTGGGGCGGACGGGCCGCCTCAGACCGTGCGGAGCCCTCCGGCGTACTCGCGCAGGGCCGCCATGGCCCGGTGCTGGAGGCCGGGGCCGAACGTGACGCGGGCGGCGCCCAGTTCACCGAGGCGCCGCGGGCCCGGACCGTCCGACCGGGCGAGGGCGTTCAGCGGCGCCGGAACGGCCGCGGCCAGGCGGGGGAGCGCTTCGGGCGGCGCCGCGATCGGGTAGACGCCGTCGGCGCCCGCCGCCACGTACAGCAGTGCGCGGCGCACGGTCTCCGCCTCCTGGTCCGTTCCCTCCGGGACGCCGGTGACGTACGTGTCCACCCGGGCGTTGACGAACAGCTCGTCCCCGGCGACCGTCCGCACCTGCGCCAGCCGGTCCGCCTGCCACCCGGCGTCGACGAGGACACCGTCCACCGTGTCCTCCAGGTTGCAGCCGACGGCCCCGGTGGCGAGCAGCCGTTCCACCAGCTCCCGGGGCGCCAGCCCGTACCCCGCCTCGACGTCGGCCGACACGGGTACGGAGACGGCGCGGACGATGCGCGCCACCGCCGCGAACATCTCGGCGGCCGGCGTGGCCCCGTCCTCGTATCCGAGCGAGGCCGCCACCCCCGCGCTCGGGGTGGCGAGGGCCGGGAAGCCCGCTGCGGAGAGAACGCGGGCGCTCGCGGCGTCCCAGGGGCCGGGGAGGATCAGCGGATCGCCGGGGGTGCGGCCGTGGTGCAGTGCGCGGAGGGCGGACGCGGTCATCGCGGAAGGCTCCTGAGGCGGGGTGAGGTGGGCCGGGGGGAGCGGGTCAGTGGTCCCCGGGGGTGTAGTGGCCCGGGACCATGCGGGTGGACACGGCGAACCGGTTCCAGGCGTTGATCGTGATGATCGCGGCGATGAGATGGGCGAGCTCCGTCTCGTCGAAGTGCTTGGCGGCCTTCGCGTACACCTCGTCCGGCACGAAACCGTCGGTCAGGACGGTCACCGCCTCGGTCAGCTCGATCGCCGCGATCTCCTTCGGCGTGTAGAAGTGCTGCGACTCCTCCCACGCGCTGAGCTGCACGATCCGCTGGAGGGACTCGCCGGCGGCGAGCGCGTCCTTGGTGTGCATGTCGAGACAGAACGCGCAGTGGTTGAGCTGCGAGGACCGGATCTTCACCAGCTCGGCCACGACCGGGTCGAGCCCCTTCTTGGAGGCGGCCTCCAGACGGGCCATCGCCTTGTAGACGTCGGGGGCGTGCTCGGTCCACTGCATGCGCGGGGTGTGCTCGGGGGTGTACTCGGAGGTCGCGTGGCTGTGTGCGTTCGTCGTCATGGATATGACGCTACGCGGTGAGTGGCGCACCTGTATGGTCCATTTCCATGACAGATCCCTGGGCCACTTTCGGCGCCGACCTGCACCTCGACGTCACCGGGTCCACCGGGCTGCGGGCCGGCCTCATGGATGCCCTGCGGGAGGCGGCCCGGACCGGCCGGCTGGCGCCCGGGACCCGGCTGCCGTCCTCCCGGACGCTCGCCGCGGACCTCGGCATCGCCCGCAACACGGTCGCCGACGCCTACGCGGAGCTGGTCGCGGAGGGCTGGCTCACCGCCCGCCAGGGCTCCGGCACCCGGGTGGCGCAACGGTCCGAGCCGCGCCCGTCCGCCACCCGGCCGCCCCGCACCCGGCCGCCCCGCAGCCGCCCCGCGTACAGCCTGATGCCGGGGTCGCCGGACCTGGCGACGTTCCCGCGCGCCGCGTGGCTGAAGGCGGCCCGCCGCGCCCTCACCCGCGCGCCCAACGAGGCCTTCGGTTACGGCGACCCGCGCGGCCGCATCGAACTGCGCACCGTCCTCGCCGACTACGTGGCACGGGCCCGCGGGGTGTACGCGGATCCCGAACGCATAGTGGTCTGCGCCGGCTTCGTCCACGGGCTGAGGATGATGGGGAAGGTGCTGCGGGAGCGCCACGTGCGGGAGGTGGCCGTCGAGTCGTACGGACTGGACGTGCACACGGGCCTGCTCACGGACGCCGGGCTGCGCACCCCCTGCCTGCCGCTCGACGGACTCGGCTCCCGGACCGGCGAACTGCGCGGGCTGCGGGGCGCGGGTGCGGTGCTCCTGACACCCGCTCACCAGTTCCCGACCGGGGTGCCGCTCCACCCCGACCGGCGGGCCGCGGCGGTCGACTGGGCGCGCGGCACCGGTGGACTGATCCTGGAGGACGACTACGACGGGGAGTTCCGCTACGACCGCCAGCCGGTCGGCGCACTCCAGGGCCTGGACCCCGAACGCGTGGTGTACCTGGGGACGGCCAGCAAGTCCCTGGCGCCGGGGCTGCGGATGGGGTGGATGGTGGTGCCGCGGGACATGGTGGGCGAGGTGACGGCGGCCAAGGGATGGAGCGACTGGGCGTCGAGCGCGCTGGACCAGCTGACCCTGGCGGAGTTCATCGCCTCCGGCGCCTACGACCGGCATGTGCGCTCCATGCGCCTGCGCTACCGCAACCGCCGCGACCAGTTGGTCGCGGCACTGGCGGAGCGGGCCCCCGCCGTCCGCGTCAGCGGTATCGCCGCGGGCCTGCACGCCGTGCTCGAACTCCCGGAGGGCGGCGAGGCCGAGGTGATCCGCTCGGCGGCCTGGCAGGGACTGGCGGTGCAGGGCCTGTCCTCCTTCCGGCACCCGGACGCCGAGGTGCGGCGCGAGGGACTGGTCATCGGGTACGGAACACCGGCCGACAGCGCCTGGGCGGGCGCGCTGGACGCCCTGTGCCGGGTGCTCCCGTGACGCGCTCTACGCGGGCGTGCCCGAAGCCGCGGGCTCCGGGGTGTCCGCCGGGGCCTCGCCGAACCGGGCCAGGGCCAGCGCGCCGGCCACGGCCACCGCGAAGCCGGTGACCGCCAACCAGCCGAGCCCCTCGCGGGTACGGTCGCCGAGCCAGACGACTCCCACCAGCGCGGGCCCGATCGTCTCGCCCAGCACCATCCCGGCCGTCGCCGTCGTCACCGAACCGCGCTGCAGCGCCGAGGTGAGCAGCAGGAACGCCGAGCCGCCGCCCACCAGCAGCGCGTACACGGCGGCGTCGGTGACGAGCGCGGACGGCGTCACGTCGTCGATCAGCCGGACGGCGACCTCCACCACCCCGAAACCGCAGCCGGCGCCGAGCCCCAGGACGAGGGCGCGCGCCCGCTCGGGCAGCCGGCCCGCCGCCGTGCCGATCAGGAGGATGCCGACGGCGACGCCGAGCAGCCACCAGCGCAGCGCATCCGGTCCGGACAGGTGCCCCTCCCCGCCGGAGGAGAGTCCCAGCATGCCGAGGCCCGCGCACACCACGGCGACGGCCGCCCACTCGGTGCCGCTCAGCCGCACCGCGAGCAGCCGGGCGGCGACGACCGCGGTCACGGCGAGGCTCGCGGCCAGGGCCGCCCCCACCGCGTAGATGGGCAGCGAGCGCAGGGCGATGATCTGGAGGACGAAGCCGAGGCCGTCGAGCGCCAGCCCGGCCACGTAACGCCACTGGCGCACGGCCCGCAGCAGCAGCGCCGGGTCCACCCCCGCGTCGGCCCCCGGTTCGGCGGCGGCCCGCGCGGCGACGGCCTGGAAGACGGAGGCCGTGCCGAAGCAGACCGCGGAACCGAGCGCGCAGATCATCCCCAGGAGCACAGGCGGGACTCTACTGGCACGGCGCGGGCGCCCGGTCTCCCGCCGGCCGGTCGTGCCGGGACGCCCTCCCGCCGGGCGGTCGTCCCGTCGGTCAGCCGCGCAGCACCTCGCGCAGCTGTTCCAGGCCCCAGTCCAGGTCCTCCTTGCTGATCACCAGCGGCGGGGCGATCCGGATCGTCGAACCATGGGTGTCCTTCACCAGCACCCGCCGGTCCATCAGCTTCTCGGAGATCTCCCGTCCCGTGCCGTGGCCCCGCGCGATGTCGACCCCGGCCCACAGCCCACGCCCCCGCACCGCCTCCACCGCGCCGCCTCCCGCCATCAGGCCCAGCTCCCGGTGGAGGTGCTCGCCCAGCTCCGCCGCGCGCTGCTGGAACTCGCCGGTGCGCAGCATCGCGATGACCTCCAGCGCGACCGCGCAGGCCAGCGGGTTGCCGCCGAACGTCGAGCCGTGCTCCCCGGGCCGGTAGACCCCCAGCACCGCCGCGGACGAGACCACGGCCGACACCGGCACCACACCTCCGCCCAGCGCCTTGCCGAGCACATACATGTCGGGCACGACGCCCTCGTGCTCACAGGCGAAGGTCTTCCCGGTCCGGCCCAGACCCGACTGGATCTCGTCCGCGATGAACAGCACGTTCCGCTCGCGGGTCAGCTCACGGACCCCGGGGAGGTAGCCGGACGGCGGGACCAGCACCCCGGCCTCGCCCTGGATCGGCTCCAGCAGCACCGCCACGGTGTTCTCGGTCATCGCCGCCCGCAGCGCCGTCAGGTCCCCGTACGGCACGATCTCGAACCCCGGGGTGTACGGACCGAAGTCCGCGCGGGCCTCGTGGTCCGTGGAGAAGCTGACGATCGTCGTCGTCCGGCCGTGGAAGTTGTCGGCGGCGACGATGATCTTCGCCATGCCGTCCGGGACGCCCTTGACCTGGTATCCCCACTTGCGGGCGGTCTTCACCGCGGTCTCCACCGCCTCCGCCCCGGTGTTCATCGGCAGCACCATCTCCATGCCGCACAGCTCGGCGAGCCGCGTACAGAAGTCGGCGAACCGGTCGTGGTGGAAGGCCCGCGAGGTGAGGGTCACCCGCTCCAGCTGCGCCTTGGCCGCGTCGATCAGACGACGGTTGCCGTGGCCGAAGTTGAGCGCGGAGTACCCGGCGAGCATGTCGAGGTAGCGCCGGCCCTCGACATCGGTCATCCACGCGCCGTCCGCCGTGGCGACGACGACCGGCAGCGGATGGTAGTTGTGCGCACTGTGCGCACTGTGCGCCTCGGCGGAGGCGAGGGCGTTTTCCGTGGTCGACACGGGATCTCCGTTCGTCGTGCGGCGTGGGCCGGGGTCGTGCCCACTTTGTATCGTCGGTCGGATCTCCCACGAGGAAACCTTCACTTCGCGGCGTGCCCGCGTTTTCCGCTGCCGCGAGGGCCTGCCGGTCCGCCCCCGAAGCCCCCTCGCGGACCCTCACACCTTTCCCGCACCAGCTGCCCGGGATGGGTTCCGCACCTGAGACAATGACTCCCATGGCCTCTGAACGTCCCCGTGTGCTCTCCGGAATCCAGCCCACCGCAGGCTCGTTCCACCTCGGTAACTACCTCGGCGCGGTCCGCCAGTGGGTGGCTCTGCAGGAGTCCCACGACGCCTTCTACATGGTGGTCGACCTGCACGCGATCACCGTCCCGCAGGACCCCGCGCAGCTGCGTGCCAACACCCGGCTCGCTGTCGCCCAGCTGCTCGCCGCCGGGGTGGACCCGGACCGCTGCACGCTCTTCGTCCAGAGCCACGTCCCCGAGCACGCCCAGCTCGGGTGGGTCATGAACTGCCTGGCCGGATTCGGCGAGGCGTCCCGGATGACGCAGTTCAAGGACAAGTCCGCCAAGCAGGGCGCCGACCGCACCACGGTGGGGCTCTTCACGTACCCGATGCTGATGGTCGCCGACATCCTGCTCTACCAGGCCGACCAGGTCCCGGTGGGCGAGGACCAGCGCCAGCACCTGGAGCTGACCCGCAACCTCGCCGAGCGGTTCAACAGCACCTACGGCGACACCTTCACCGTGCCGGACCCGTACATCCTCAAGGAGACGGCGAAGATCTACGACCTGCAGGACCCGTCCGCGAAGATGAGCAAGTCGGCGGCGACCCCCAAGGGCCTGATCAACCTCCTCGACGAGCCGAAGACGACCGGCAAGAAGGTGAAGAGCGCCGTCACCGACACGGACACGGTGATCCGCTTCGACCGGGCCGAGAAGCCCGGGATCAGCAATCTGCTGACGATCTACTCGACGCTCACCGACACGACCATCGCCGACCTGGAGCAGAAGTACGAGGGCAAGGGCTACGGTGCGCTGAAGACGGACCTCGCCGAGGTCATGGTCGACTTCGTCACACCGTTCCGCACCCGCACGCAGGAATATCTCGACGACGCCGAGTCGCTGGACTCCATCCTGGCCAAGGGAGCGGAGAAGGCCCGGGCCGTCGCCGCCGAGACCCTGGCGCGGACCTATGACCGGATGGGCCTTCTGCCCGCCAAGCACTGAGTCCAAGGACCCTGGCGTCAACACCTCCACAGGCGGCACACTGGCGGCGTAAAGCATGCGGCCGTCAGTGGCTGGAAATAGACCATCGAGGATTGAGGAGAACGACGTGGGGACCGTAACGCTCGGCGTTTCGATCGCGGTCCCGGAGCCCTACGGCAGCCTGCTCCAGGAGCGGCGCGCGAGCTTCGGGGACCCTGCCGCACACGGCATTCCCACCCACGTCACCCTCCTGCCGCCGACCGAGGCCGAGGCGGCCCGCCTGCCCGCGATCGAGGCGCACCTCGCCTCGATCGCGACCGCCGGCCGGCCCTTCCCGATGCGGCTCTCCGGCACGGGCACCTTCCGCCCGCTCTCGCCGGTCGTCTTCGTGCAGGTCGTCGAGGGCGCCTCGGCCTGCTCCTGGCTCCAGAAGCGGGTACGGGACGCCTCCGGGCCGCTGGTGCGGGAACTCCAGTTCCCGTACCACCCGCACGTGACGGTGGCGCACGGCATCTCCGAAGCGGCGATGGACCGGGCCTACGCGGAACTGGCCGACTACGAGGCGTCCTGGACCTGCGGTTCGTTCGCGCTGTACGAGCAGGGCGTGGACAGCGTCTGGCGCAAGATCAACGAGTTCCCGTTCGAAGCGGGTGGCGGCGGCCCCGCCGTGCCCGCGCAGACCGGCAGCTCCCTGGACGCGCCGTCGCTCCACTCCTGAGAGACCTCAGGCACACCGGGCGGCGGGCCCGGCCGGTTCCCTCCGGCCGGGCCCGCTCGCTCAGACCGGCAGGCGCCGGAACAGCGGTCGCGGCACATGCCGCAGCACCGACATCACCGCCCGCAGCGCCCCCGGCACCCATACCGTCTCCGAACGCCGCCGCAGCCCCGTGACGATCGCGTCGGCCACCGCGTCCGGCGTGGTCACGAGCGGAGTCCGGGTGAACGGGATCATCGCGAGCGGAGCCTCGGCCGCCGCCGCGCCGGAACCGGCCGGCGCCGTCGCCGGACGGACGAGACCGGGGCGCACGACCATCACGTGCACGCCCGTCCCGTACAGGGCGTCCCCGAGCCCCTGCGTGAACGCGTCCAGGCCCGCCTTGCTCGACCCGTAGATGAAGTCCGCGCGCCGGGCGCGCTCCCCCGCCACCGAGGAGAGCACCACCAGCGAGCCGTGCCCCTGCGCCTGGAGTGCGCCGGCGCACACCAGCCCTGCGGAGACGGCCCCCGTGTAGTTCGTCTGGGCGACCCGGACCGCGGCCGGCGGCTCCTCCTCGTCGCGCTCCTGGTCGCCGGGGATGCCGAAGGCGAGGAGCACCATGTCGATGTCGCCCTCGGTGAAGATCTTGCCGAGGCCCGTCTCGTGGGACCCGGTGTCCAGTGCGTCGAAGTCGACGGTCCGGACATAGGCGCCCCGTCCGCGCAGTTCGGCCGCGGCGGACTCCAGGGCGGGGGAGGGGCGTCCGGCCAGCCAGACCGTGCGGGTGCGGTGGGCGATCAGGCGGCGTGCGGTGGCGAGCCCGATCTCCGATGTGCCGCCGAGGACGAGCAGGGACTGCGGGGCGCCGAAGGCATCCTTCACGAGAGCTCCTTAGAGGCGGGTGGCGGAAGGCGGGGGTGGACGGGGGTCACAGCGACAGCCGACGCGACAGATCCGAGCGGAAGGCCCCGTCGGGGTCCCACTCGGCCCGGAGCTGCCGGAACGCGTCGACCCGGGGGTACATCGTGGCCAGCGCGTCGGGGCGCAGCCGGGAGTCGTCCGTCAGGCAGACCCGGCCGCCCGCCGCCGCCACCTCCTCGTCCAGGCCGTCGAGGAAGCGGGCCAGTCCCGGCAGGGCGGCGGGCAGGTCGAGGGCGAGGCTCCAGCCGGGCTCCGGGAAGGACAGCCAGCCGGGGCCGCCCTGGCCGAACCGTCCGAGTGCGGCGTTGAACGCCGGGCAGCGCCGCTGCGAGATCCGTCCGACGATCCGGCGCAGCGTCTCCGCCCGTCTGTCCCCGACGGCGAACTCGTAATGCACGAAGCCGCCCCGGCCGGGGATCCGGTAGGCGTGCGGCGCGCGGTCCAGCGGGTGGAAGAACGTCGGGATCCGCTGCAGTTCACCGGTGCGGGACCGGGGTGCGCGGCGGTAGCGGAACTCGTTGAACGCGGCGGCGGAGACGCGTCCGAACAGCCCGCCCGGCACCAGGTCCGGCGCGGGGAAGGGCGCGGCAGGCAGGAGGGAGGGGCGGAGAGCCAGCGGTGTGCGCCGGGCGTGCGCCGGGAGCATGTGCAGGGGTGCGTGCTCCCCCTGGGTGACGACGCCGCGTCCCGTCGACCGGCCGCGGGCGGTCAGGTCGACCCAGGCGGACGCGTAACGGTGGCGGCGGCTGCCGGTGGCGAGCCTCGTCATCAAGTCGTCGAGATCGAGGGCCCGTTCGGTGTCCACCGACATCACGGACGTCGCGACCGGACGGAACCGGAGCGTGGCCGAGAGGATCACCCCGGTCAGACCCAGGCCGCCCGCGGTCGCGTCGAAGAGCGGGGTGCCGGGGCGGACCGTACGGACCCCTCCGTCCGCCGTGAGGAGTGCGAACTCCGTGACGTGACGGGAGAAGGAGCCGGCGGTGCGGTGGTCGTGACCGTGGACGTCGGAGCCGATCGCCCCGCCCACCGTGATGTGGCGGCTGCCGGGCGTCACCGGCAGGAACCAGCCGAGGGGCAGCAGCACCTCCATCAGCCGGTGCAGGCTCACGCCCGCGTCGCACACCACGAGACCGGCGCCGGCGTCGATGGTGCGGATCCGGTCCAGTCCCGTCATGTCGAGCACGGAGCCCCCGGCGTTCTGCGCCGCGTCGCCGTGCGACCGGCCCAGCCCGCGGGCGATCGAGCCGCGCGGCCCGCAGCCGCGCACCGCGGCGACGGCCTCCTCGTGACTACGGGGGTGAAAACGCAGCGCGGTCGTCGGGGCGGTACGGCCCCAGCCGGTCAGGGACACGGTGTCGACAGACATGAGGGTGACCGTATCGCCCGAGAAAACCCCTTTGAGGGATTTGTTACAACACTCACCGGAATGGGTGATTGAGGGAGTGTCAACTCGCCCACGGCGGACCGCACCCCGGTTTTCGGTGCCCGGGAGGGTAGTCGTACGTCATGGACTGGCTGAAAAAACTCCCCGTCATCGGGCCGATCGTCTCCCGGCTGATGGAGACGCACGCCTGGCGCAGCTACGAAACGCTGGTGCGGGTCCACTGGACCAGGCTCGCGGCGGCGATCACCTTCATCAGCTTCCTGGCGCTCTTCCCGTTGATCGCGGTGGGCGCGGCGATCGGTGCGGCGCTGCTCTCCACCGAGCAGCTGAACAAGATCGAGGACAAGCTCGCCGAGCAGGTGCCCGGCATCTCCGACCAGCTCGGGATCGACAACCTGGTGGCCCACGCGGGGACGGTCGGGCTGGTGGCCGGTGCGCTGCTGCTCTTCACGGGCATCGGCTGGATCGGCTCGATGCGGGACTGCCTGCGCGCCGTCTGGGAGAGGGACGACCTGGACGAGGGCAATCCCGTCCTGCGTAAACTCAAGGACGCGGGGGTGCTGTTCGGGCTGGGCGGGGCGGCCGTGGTGACCATGGGGATCTCCTCGGTCGGCTCCGTTGCCGTCGGCTGGGTCGCCGATCTGCTCAACATCCCGGAGGACGGCGCGGGCGGGGTGCTGCTGCGGATCGCGGCCCTGGTGGTGGGGGTGATCGCGGACTTCCTGCTGCTGCTCTACCTGCTGACCCTGCTGCCCGGCGTCGAGCCGCCGCGGCGCCGGCTCATGGTGGCCGCGCTGATCGGCGCGGTCGGCTTCGAACTGCTCAAGCTGCTGCTCGGCAGCTACATGAAGGGCGTCGCCTCCAAGAGCATGTACGGAGCCTTCGGCGTGCCGATCGCTCTGCTGCTGTGGATCAACTTCACCGCGAAGCTCCTGCTGTTCTGCGCCGCCTGGACGGCCACGCGGAGCAAGGGCGAGGAGCCCGCGGAGGAGACGAAGGACGCGAAGGACGCGGAGGACGGGAAGGACGCCTCCGCGCCCGTCGGCGACCGCGAAGCAGGCGGCAGCAGCCGGGCCGACCGAGGCGGCCGGGCCGACCGAGGCGGCCGGGCCGACCGAGGCGGCCGGGCCGGCCGCGGCACTGTCAGCGGCGTGGGACGCGGCGCACCAGGTCCGGCAGCGGCCACCGCCGGTTGACCAGGAACACCGCCCCGGCCAGCAGGACCAGCGCCCCGCCGGCGATGCCCAGGGCGATCCCGACTCCGCCGGAGCTGTCGTCGGCCGCGGCGGCCTTCGTGGTGCCGGGCCCGTTCACTCCCTTGTCCATGGCCGGCCGGTCGGCCTGCGCGCCCTTGCCCGTAGCCGTACCCGTATCGGTTCCGGTTCCGGCGGACTTCGGCGCGACGAGTTCGCCCACCGGGGTGACCTTGCCGCTGGCGGCGAAGCCCCAGTCGAGCAGGCTCGCCGCTTCGTTGTAGACGGCGTGCGTCTTGTCGGACGACGGGTTCATGACGGTGACGAGCAGCACCTTGCCGTTGCGCTCGGCTACGCCCGTGAAGGTGTTCCCGGCATGCGTCGTGTAGCCGTTCTTGACACCCGCGATGCCGGCGTACGGGGTGACGCCATCGGCCCCGGTGAGCAGCCGGTTGGTGTTCTGGATGCCGAAGCTCTCACGCTTCTTGCCCTCCTCCTGCTTCCCCGGGAACTGCGCCGTGGCGGTCGCGCAGTACTCGCGGAAGTCCGCCTTCTGCAGCCCGCTGCGGGCGAACAGCGTGAGGTCGTACGCGCTGGAGACCTGGTTCGGGGCGTCGTACCCGTCGGGCGACACCACCGTGGTGTCCAGGGCCTGGAGCTCCTCCGCGTGGGCCTGCATGTCGGTGACGGTCTTGGGGACACCGCCGTACATCGAGGCCAGCACGTGCACCGCGTCGTTGCCCGAACGCAGGAAGACCCCGAGCCACAGGTCGCGCACCGTGTAACTGAGGTCCTCCTTGACGCCGACCAGGCTGCTGCCCTCACCGAGATCGGCGAGGTCCTGGTCCTTCACCGTGTACGTGAGCGTCTTGGGCTGCAGCGCCGGCGCCTGCATCACGGTGTCGGCGAAGAGCATCTTCAGCGTGGAGGCGGGAGGCAGCCGCCAGTGCGGGTTGTGCGCGGCGAGCACGTCGCCGGTCTCCGCGTCCGAGACCATCCAGGACCTGCCGGTCAGATCCTTCGGCAGGACCGGTGCGCCGGCGCCGAGATTGACCTGGGTCCCGCTCCGGCCGAGCTGCGCGCCACCGACCTGCGACATGCCGGTGGGCGGCTTCGGCTCGTCGTCCGCGGTGTCCTGGCCGGCCGCCGAGGCGGGACCGACGAGGAAGGCGGACAGCAGAGCGGCAGAGGTGACCGACAGCGCGGCCTTCTTGAGAGCTGGCACGAGCGAAAACGTACATGCAGTTGATCTGATTATTGATACCGGTGGTGTGACCCGCCGTGCGGACCGCCGGGACAGCCCACCCCGGGCGAGCCGGCCGGAGCGTGGCGGAGATACTGATTCCATGAAGCTCAGCCGCCCCGTCTCCTGGTTCCTGCTCGCTTTCGGGGTGTGGAGCTGGTTCATCTGGATCACTTTCGTCAAGAACCTGTGGAAGGACGGCAGTGGTCTCGCCTTCGACGACGCGGGTGACCCGACTGCCTACTTCTGGGTGCATCTGCTGCTCGCCATCACGTCCTTTCTTCTGGGGACGGCCGTCGGAGTGATCGGGTTCCGTGGCGTCAGGTCCCTGCGCGGCAAGGACGCCTAGCGCGTCGACTTCCGGCCGAAACCGGATGAGGGACAAACAGGGGCGAACGAGGCGGGGGAGTGTGCGTGGCGGTCATGGGTCTCGCTCTGGCGGCGGTCGTGGTGCTCGCACTGCTGGCCCTCGTGCACCGCTATGTGTGGCGTCGCTTCGTCGGTGACACGACGACGGCGGGCAGCCTCCCGCGCAGGGCCGGCACGGTGGCGGTGTACGTCCTGCCGCTGCTGAGCGTCGGCGCCCTGGTCTCCGGACGCACGGGTGCACCCTTCTGGCTCCAGCGGGTCCTGGCCTGGCCCGGCTATCTGTGGCTGGCCGCCCTGCTCTACCTGACACTCGCCCTGCTGGCCGGCGAGGCGGTACGGCCGCTGCTGCGCCGGCTGCTCGCGCGCCGGACCGCGGGCACGCGGGAAGCGACTGCCGAGGCGCCGGAAGGGGCTGTCGCGGCATCGGAAGCGGCTGTCGCCGCGACGGGCGCGCGGACGCCGGGCGCGCGGACACCGGAGGCGCTCGCCCCGGAAGCGCCGGACCCCGCACCCCCGTCCGCCTCCACCGCCTCGCTCTCCACCCCCTCGCGCCGCCTCTTCGTCGCGCGGGCCGTCGGGGGCGCCGCGGCCGTGGCCGGGCTCGGGACGACCGGGTACGGCGCCTACGGGGTCCTGCGCGGCCCCCGCGTCAAGCGCGTCACCGTTCCGCTGGCCAGGCTGCCCCGGTCCGCCCACGGCTTCCGGATCGCCGTCGTCAGCGACATCCACCTGGGCCCGATCCTGGGCCGGGCCCACACGCAGCGGATCGTCGACACGGTCAACCGGACCCAGCCGGACCTGATCGCGGTCGTCGGAGACCTCGTCGACGGATCGGTCGCCGATCTCGGCCCGGCCGCCGAACCGCTGGCCCGGCTGCGGTCCCGGCACGGCGCTTTCTTCGTCACCGGCAACCACGAGTACTACGCGGGGGCCGCCGAATGGGTGGATCACGTAAGGGAATTGGGTCTGCACCCGTTGGAGAACGCCCGGGTCGAGATCGGCGCCTTCGATCTCGCGGGGGTCAATGACCTCGCGGGCGGGAGTGAAGGGCAGGGCCCCGATTTCGGCCGGGCGCTCGGCGACCGCGACCGCAGCCGCGCCGCCGTCCTCATGGCCCACCAGCCCGTCGTCATCGACGAGGCCGTCCAGTACGGCGTGGACCTCCAGCTCTCCGGGCACACCCACGGCGGCCAGCTCTGGCCGGGCAACTACCTCGCGGAACTGTCCAACCCCACGGTCGCGGGCCTGGAACGCTACGGCGACACCCAGCTGTACGTCACGCGCGGCGCCGGAGCCTGGGGCCCGCCCGTGCGGGTCGGCGCCCCCTCCGACATCACCGTCGTCGAACTCGCCGCGCGGCAGGCGTAATCACCGCTGAACCGCCGGTAATACCTGATCGGGTGACCGGTCGTGAACCCTCTGTATCCGGCGTATCGGCCCAAGGTTTCAAGTAACGAACAAAAGGCTATGAGCCTCTGATTTCCTCTTCCAGATGTGAAATTCGTGTGATTGGCTGAGCGCGAACGTGCGGTGATCTGCGTGTCTGAGCGCGACGCCGTGGTGGGGCTGGTAAGGGAGAGCACGGCAATGCGGTCGATCCGGCTACGGATTCTCGCGATTCTCGCGGTTTTGGTCATCGCAGGCGTGGTCGCCTGGCAGTTGCTCCCCTCGGACGGGGGGAAGAAGGACCCCGTCACGATCGGCACGACGGACGCGGTGACCTCGCTCGACCCGGCGGGCGCGTACGACGCGGGTTCGTGGGCGATGTACAGCAACGTCTACCAGTCCCTCATGACGTTCAAGTCCGGGGCGATCGTCCCCGAGCCGGACGCCGCGGAGAGCTGCGGCTTCATCGGCGGCAAGCTGCAGACGTACCGGTGCACGCTCCGGGACGACCTGACCTTCTCCGACGGCAAGGAGATCACCGCCGAGGACGTCAAGTACTCCTTCGACCGGATGATGGAGATCAAGACGGACGTCGGTCCCTCGGTCCTCTTCCCCAGTCTGAAGAACGTGGTGACCGACGGTCAGGACATCACCTTCAACCTCTCCTCGCGTGACGCGACCTTCCCGCAGAAGCTCGCCACGGGTGCGGGTTCGATCGTCGAGAAGGACGCCTACTCGGAGCACAAGCTGCAGACCGACAACAAGGTGACCGGTTCCGGGCCGTACGTGCTGAAGGCGTACGAGCCCGGCGTCTCCGCCGAGTTGGTGCCGAACAGCAAGTACAAGGGCGCGCTGAAGACCACCGGCGGTCCGGTCAACGTGCGCTACTACAAGCAGTCGGACGACCTCCTGGCCGCCTGGAAGTCCGGCCAGGTCGACGTGACACACCGTCAGCTCCCGCCGTCCACGCTCGCCGACCTGGACACCGGTGACGTCGACCAGCGCGTGACGGAAGCCGACAGCGCCGAGATCCGCAACCTGGTCTTCAACGTCCGCGAGGGCTCGCCGCTCGCCGACAAGAGGGTCCGCCAGGCCATCGCGGCGATCATCGACCGCGCACCGCTGGTGAGCAACGTCTACAAGAGCACCGTCGAACCGCTCTACTCGCTGATCCCGCAGGGCTACATCGGGCACAGCACCCCGTTCTTCGACCAGTACCCCGCGCCCGACCCCAAGCGTGCCCGCAAGCTGATGGAGAAGGCCGGCGTCGAGCTGCCCCTGCCCGTCACCTTCGCCTACCGCGACGACGACGAGTACACGCCGGAGACGAAGGAGATCCGCCGCCAGCTGGAGGCGGACGGACTGTTCAAGGTCACCGTCAAGGCCGTGGAGTGGACGAAGTTCCAGAAGGAGTACGCCGTCGGCGCGTACGACATGTACACCGTCGGCTGGCTCCCCGACTACCCGGACCCCGACACCTTCAGCCAGCCGCTCGTCGGCCGCGACAGCAGCCTTCACAACGGCTACACCAGCAAGAAGATGGACCAGCTGATCAGCTCGACGCTGCAGTACAGCGACCGCAGCCGCACCTCGGCCGACTTCAAGGAACTCCAGAAGCTGGTCGGCGAGGACGTGCCGCTCGTGCCGCTGTGGCAGAAGAAGGACTACGTCGTGGCCAAGCCCGACGTCTCCGGCTCGCAGTACCTCTCCGACGGCACCGGCATCTGGCGGCTGTGGGAACTGGGCTGGATCTGATCCGCCGTCACCGCACCGCACCGCACCGAGCGGCCGCCCCGGGAGTCCGGGACGGCCGCTCGGCCGTTTCCGGCCCGGCCCCGCCCCGGCCGGGCCTCCGGGGGCTACTTGCCGCCCGCCCGGACCGCCGCTCCGGGAAGGAACTCCTCCAGCACCTCGTGGACCTGGCGCACGAGCGGCCGCAGCACCCGGAACCGGGACAGGGCGATGGCCCGCGCGACGATCGGGGCGGTGCGCTCGACGAGGCGGCGGCTGCGTTCGGCGTCGTCCGTCCGGTCGTACACCCAGTACAGCACCAGACCCATCTGGTTCAGCCACAGCAACTGCGGCAGCACGTCGGCCAGTCCGCGATCGACCTTGGTGCCGGAGCCCGACAGGCAGCGGGCGTGGATGGAGATCGCCGCCTCCCGCGCCGCGACCGAGTCGGACGAGAACGGGCTGAGCGGGCTCTCGGGGTCCGCGGCGTTCTTGAAGAACTGGGCGGCGAAGCGGTGGTACGGCTCCGCGACGTCCAGCCAGCTGAGCAGGACCCCGCGGATGCGTACCGCGAGGTCCTCGTCGCCGGCCAGGACCGGCTGGACCGCCGCCTCGTGCTCGGCGGCGATCCGGTCGTAGAAGCCCTGGACCAGGTGTTCCTTGGACGAGAAGTAGTAGTAGGCGTTCCCTACGGAGACGCCGGCCTCCTGGGCGATGGCCCGCATCGTCGTCTTGTCATAACCGCGTTCCTGGAAGAGCCGGAGCGCGGTTTCGAGGATGAGGGTGCGGGTCTGCTCGCTCTTGGGAGCCCTGACTTCCTTCGCGTCTGTCTCTTCCTTCACCACGGTCCCGAGAGTATCCGCACCGGCTGCGTCCCCGGGCCGGGGCCCTGTGCCCGGGGAGCGACGGTCCTCGCCGCCTCAGGAGGTCAGGCCGGGGACCCGGCGGTCCGTTCCACCGCCCCGGCGGAGCCGGCGGACTCGGCGGGCGCCTTGAAGCGCCGCACCCCCGGCACGGCCGCGGTGGCCAGGCAGGCCGCGCCGACCAGCGACCCCGCCACGGCGAGCGGGACTTCGGCGCCCCACGCGGAGGCGGCGAGCGGGGCCAGGGCGTAGCCGAGCGGCATCGCGCCGAGCGAGAGCAGCCAGTCGTACGAGGTCACCCGGGCGAGCGCGTGCGCCGGGACGGCGGACTGGACGGCGGTCTCCCAGACCGGGTTGAGGAATCCGAGCCCGGCCAGGGCGATCCCGTACGCGACGAGGGACACGGCCACGGGGGCGTGGGCGGCCAGCAGGCAGAGCGGCAGCGCGTAGAGGGCGCCGCCCAGGTTGGCGGTCAGCACCGGCCGTCGCGGCCGGGCCCGGCCGGCCACCAGCGAGCCGAGCAGGAGGCCCACGGCGCCGGTCTGGAGGAAGGCGACCCAGACGCCCTTGCCGCCCAGATCGCGGAGGAAGAGGGCGGGTCCCAGGGTCATCAGGACGGCGGCCGCGCCGTTCCACGCGGCGTGGGCGATCAGGCTCGTCCAGTACCAGTCGCGGCCCCGGACCTCACCCCAGCCCTCCTTGAGGTCGCTGAGCAGCGAACGCCGGGGGATGGGGACGTGCCGCACCTCGATCGCCGCGAGCAGCGCCGCGCTCACCGCGAAACTCGCGCCGTCCAGCACGAAGGCCCAGCCGGGCCCCGCGGTGAACACCAGCGCTCCGGCGACGGCCGGGCCGCCGATCCGGGTGGCGCTGCTGACCACCGCCATCAGGGCGTTGGCGCGCAGCAGCCCGGACTCGGCCACGGTGCCGCGGATGAGCGGCGAGACGGTCGGCATCGAGAAGGCGCCGGCGGCGCCGCCGAGCGCCTCGGCCAGGGCGATCTGCCACAGCGCCGGGGTGCCCGACAGGAGTTCGGCGCCGACGAAGAGCTGGGTGACGCACCGCACGAGGTCGGTGGTCAGCGCGACCGTACGGGCGTTGAAACGGTCCCCGACCACCCCGCCGAGGGGCAGCAGGAGCAGTTTGGGCACCATCGCGCAGCCGAGCACCAGGGCGAGGGCGCCGGTGGAGCCGGTGGCCAGGTAGACGGCGAGGGTGAGCGCGGCGGGAATCGCGGCGTCACCGAGCAGGGAGAGGCTGCGCCCGATGAAGAGCAGCCGGAAGGACCGGGTGCGTAAGGGGTGAGACATGGGACGGAATCTATTTCGTCACCGAACTATTCGTCAACGAAATATAAGAGTCCGAAGTGGATGAGGGGCTCGGCGTAGGCTGAGCCCATGCAGCAACGCGACTGGACCGACGCCCACGTGGAGCGGTGGAAGCCGGTGCTTCCCGACCTCGATCCCGATGTCGAGGGCGCGGTGACGCGGATGCACAAGCTCTCCGTCCATCTGCGCCGGGTGCGTGAGCAGTCCCTGGTGGACTTCGACCTGGACCGCCAGGAGTTCGACACCCTGCACAAGCTCGCCGGCCGCGGCGGTAAGGCGACCCCCTCCGAACTCGCCGCCGACCTCGACCTCGCGCCCGCCTCCGTCACCGGCCGGCTGGACTCCCTGGAGCGCCGCGGGTACGCCCGCCGGACGCCCTCCACCACCGACCGGCGCCGCGTCGACGTGGAGCTGACCGACGAGGGCCGCGCGACCTGGACCGGCGCCATGGAGTTCCTCGGCCACGAGGAGGAGCGCCTGCTGGGCGTCCTCGACGAGGACGAGCGCGTGCTGCTCAACGACATGCTGCGACGCGTCATGGTGGTCGCGGAGCACAGGGGCGGCGCGGACTGGGACTGAGCCGCCCCGCGTACGCCGAGAGGCCCCGCCTCCCGCAGTGTCATTGCGGGAGGCGGGGCCTCTCGGCGTACGCGGGGAACCCCGGGGATCAGAAGCGACGCGTGATCAGTGCGCGCTTGACCTCCTGGATCGCCTTCGTGACCTCGATGCCACGCGGGCAGGCGTCCGTGCAGTTGAAGGTGGTGCGGCAACGCCACACACCGTCACGGTCGTTGAGGATCTCCAGGCGCTGCTCGCCGCCCTCGTCACGCGAGTCGAAGATGAAGCGGTGCGCGTTGACGATCGCCGCCGGGCCGAAGTACTGGCCGTCGTTCCAGAACACCGGGCACGAGGACGTGCACGCGGCGCACAGGATGCACTTGGTGGTGTCGTCGAAGCGCTCGCGGTCCTCGGCGGACTGCAGACGCTCGCGGGTCGGCTCGTTCCCCTTGGTGATGAGGAAGGGCATGACGTCGCGGTAGGCCTGGAAGAACGGGTCCATGTCGACCACGAGGTCCTTGAGGACCGTGAGGCCCTTTATGGCCTCGACCGTGATCGGCTTCTCCGGGTTCAGGTCCTTGATCAGCGTCTTGCAGGCCAGCCGGTTCTTGCCGTTGATCCGCATCGCGTCGGAACCGCAGATGCCGTGCGCGCACGAGCGGCGGAACGTCAGCGTGCCGTCGGTCTCCCACTTGATCTTGTGAAGGGCGTCGAGCACACGCTCCTTCGGGTCGATCTCGATCTGGAAGTCCTGCCACTGGGCCTCGTCGGAGACCTCCGGGTTGAACCGGCGGATCCGGAAGGTCGCCGTGATGTACGGCGAGTCGGCGAAGCCGGCCTCGGGCTCGGGAGCCTTGTCGGCCTTTTCCAAGGTGGGGGTAGCCATCAGTACTTACGCTCCATCGGCTGGTAGCGGGTCTGGACGACCGGCTTGTAGTCCAGCCGGATCGACTCGGTGCCGTCGTCGGCGACCTCGCGGTACGCCATGGTGTGGCGCATGAAGTTGACGTCGTCGCGGTTCGGGTAGTCCTCGCGGTAGTGACCGCCGCGGGACTCCTTGCGCGCCAGCGCCGAAGTCGCCATGACCTCGGCGAGGTCGAGCAGGTTGCCCAGCTCGATGGCCTCCAGCAGGTCCGTGTTGAACCGCTTGCCCTTGTCCTGGATGGACACGTTGAGGTAGCGCTTGCGAAGCTCCGCGATCTTGTCGACCGCGGTCTTGATCGTCTGCTCGGTACGGAACACCATCACGTTGGCGTCCATGCACTCCTGCAGCTCCAGGCGGATCGCCGAGACGCGCTCGGTGCCCGTGGAGTTGCGCAGCCGCTCGACCTGGTCGATGACCATCTGCGCCGGGTTCTCGGGAAGCTCGACGAAGTCGTTCTTCGCGGAGTACTCGGCGGCGGCGATGCCCGACCGGCGTCCGAAGACGTTGATGTCGAGCAGCGAGTTGGTGCCGAGGCGGTTGGCGCCGTGCACGGAGACACAGGCGACCTCGCCGGCGGCGTACAGGCCCGGGACGACGGTGGTGTTGTCGGCCAGCACCTCGCCCTCGACGTTGGTCGGGATGCCGCCCATGGCGTAGTGCGCGGTCGGCTGGATCGGGATCGGGTCCGTGTAGGGCTCGATGCCGAGGTACGTACGCGCGAACTCCGTGATGTCCGGGAGCTTGGCGTCCAGCTGCTCCGGCGGCAGGTGCGTGAGGTCGAGGTAGACGTGGTCGCCCTCGGGACCGCAGCCGCGGCCCTCACGGATCTCCGTGTAGATGGAGCGGGACACGACGTCACGGGACGCGAGGTCCTTCATGACGGGCGCGTACTTCTCCATGAAGCGCTCGCCGTCCTTGTTGCGGAGGATGCCGCCCTCACCGCGGGCGCCCTCCGTCAGCAGGATGCCCATGCGCCAGATGCCCGTCGGGTGGAACTGGAAGAACTCCATGTCCTCCAGCGGCAGACCGCGGCGGTACGCGGCGGCCTGGCCGTCACCGGTCAGGGTGTGGGCGTTCGACGTCACCTTGAAGAACTTGCCGGTGCCGCCGGAGGCGAAGATGATCGACTTCGCCTGGAAGACGTGGATCTCGCCGGTCGCCAGTTCGTACGCGACGACGCCCGCGGACTTCTTGACCCCGTCGACCTCCTGGAGCAGGAGGTCCAGGACGTAGAACTCGTTGAAGAACTCCACGCCCTCCTTGACGCAGTTCTGGTACAGCGTCTGGAGGATCATGTGGCCGGTGCGGTCCGAGGCGTAGCAGGACCGGCGGACCGGGGCCTCGCCGTGGTTACGGCTGTGGCCGCCGAAGCGGCGCTGGTCGATCTTGCCCTCGGGCGTGCGGTTGAACGGCAGGCCCATCTTCTCCAGGTCGAGAACGGAGTCGATGGCCTCCTTCGCCAGGATCTCGGCGGCGTCCTGGTCGACCAGGTAGTCGCCGCCCTTGATCGTGTCGAAGGTGTGCCACTCCCAGTTGTCCTCCTCCACGTTGGCGAGCGCGGCGGCCATGCCGCCCTGCGCCGCGCCCGTGTGGGAGCGGGTGGGGTAGAGCTTGGTCAGCACGGCGGTGCGGCTGCGCTTGGTCGACTCGATGGCCGCGCGCATTCCGGCGCCGCCGGCGCCGACGATGACGGTGTCGTACTTGTGGATCTGCATGGTTTACCTCTGGTCCTTCGGGCCCGGCGCCTAGCGGATGTTCGGGTCGAAGGTGAAGATCACCAGCGTGCCCAGCAGGACGGTGAACACCGTGGCGGTGTACAGCAGCATCTTCAGCCAGAAGCGGGTGTTGTCCCGTTCGGCGTAGTCGTTGATGACCGTACGGAGACCGTTGGCGCCGTGCAGCATGGCGAGCCACAGCATCGCCAGGTCCCAGACCTGCCAGAACGGCGAGGCCCAGCGGCCCGCCACGAAGGCGAAGCCGATCTTGGAGACGCCGCCGTCCAGCACCAGCTGGATCAGCAGGTGGCCGATGACCAGGACGACGAGCACGATGCCCGACAGGCGCATGAAGAGCCAGGCGTACATCTCGAAGTTGGTGCGCGAGCCCTTGGGGGTCTTGCCGGTCCGCTTGCGCGGGGGCTCGATCACGGGCGCCGGGTTGTCAGCGTCATATCGGCTCACAGGGTGAACGCCCTCGACGGCGCCGATCGCGGAAGTCTCGGTGGACATTGGCCTCAGCTCCCGAATACTTCGCGTACGGCGTGGCCGAGGACGGGGTACAGGGCCCCGACCATCAGCACGATCCAGATGCCCAGCACGGCCCAGAGCATCTGCTTCTGAACGCGCGGGCCCTTGGCCCAGAAGTCCACGGCGACGATGCGCAGACCGTTCAGCGCGTGGAAGAGAATCGCGGCCACCAGGCCGTATTCGAGGAGCGCGACGATCGGCGTCTTGTACGTGGACACGACGTCGTCGTAGGCCTCGGGGGAGACGCGGACGAGGGCGGTGTCCAGGACATGTACGAACAGGAAGAAGAAAATGAGGACACCGGTGACTCGATGAGCCACCCAGGACCACATGCCTTCCCGGCCGCGGTACAGCGTTCCAGCCGGCACGGAAGAACCCTCCGGGAGCGGGGATTGGGGTCGGCCGGCTTGACTGTCGGTCTGACCCGGCCGGGTACGGTCCACCGGCCCCGGCCATCGTAGCGACGGATTGTCGGTTCGATCGCGCGGGGGCCTCTGGTGTGATCAAAGTGGCAATGAATCAGGCACGGACGGGCTATGGACAGCCGCCGACGGGCCTGTTTGCCCGCCTCTGACGGGGAATCCGCCCCTCGGGGAGCGTCGCCAACCCGTTACTGACTCGATACCAGCTCGATGATGCGGCCCCGGGCGAGTCGCCGCATCTCGTCCGCCGCCACCACGCGCTCCTGTTCGGGCTCGTGCCCCAGGCGGGCCCGGATGCCGGCCAGCAGCTGATCGGGGTGCTCGGCGGGGCGGAAGTCGTCCAGGCAGATCACGAAGACATGGCCGAACCTGGACTCGTAGGCGGCGTGCGCGGCCGCCAGCGCGAGGTGCGCGGCGCGCGGCGCGTCCGGGTGCAGCCCCGGCGAGACCTCGGCGGCCAGCGCCTCGGCGCGGTCGGTGGGGGAGAGGTCGTACCCTGCCTCGTCGGCGGCGGCGAGCAGCGCGTCCAGGTCCGGGTAGGGGCGGTGGTCCACCAGCCGCTTGGCCCAGCGGCGGCTGCCGTAGCACTCCACCAGGGCGGCCTCGGCCGCGGCGGCGGGCGCGCTGTTGAACCGCGCCAGGCCGCCGGGGCCGGGCACGGGCCCGCAGCTCTGTACGGGTACGGCGGTCCGGCGGGCGGACGGGGGCGGCTGCTCGGGGAGGCCGGCGTGGGACTCGCTGGACCTGGACAGCGTGGGCTCCTGGAATCAACGGCATCTGTGAACCTGGAGTGGGGAGGGACGGGAGAGACCAGGTGGATGCAGGGTGAAGGGAGAGACGAATGTGCCTCAAAGTTAGCGACGCAGGGCAACGGCCGTCCGACGGATGCGCGAATTTCACCCGGACGGGAGAGATTCGGGATGCCTGAGGAGCCTCGGGAGAGAAGAATGCCCGGTCAGCCCTGAGATCGCCCGGCATCTGACGGATAGTCTCACTTTTATTCTTTCTATTCTTTTTCGCGCTGAATCCGGAGGTTTCAGACTTATGTCGCCCTCACGCGGTGCTCTGGTGGCCGGTGCGGCCCTCACGGCGGCGGCCGCGGTGACCGTCGCCGTCGTCGTCTGGCCCGAAGGCTCCGGCACCGGGGGCCGGGACGGGGCCGCAGCCCCGTCCACCCCCTCGTCCGCCGCCCCCTCGCCCTCCCCGACCCGGAGCTATCCGCTCTCGAAGACGCCCCGCACCATTCCCGCCGTACGGCAGCACACCGCCGCCCACGGCCCCGGCTGGCAGCCGGGGGCCGGCAGCGGGGTGGTGATCGGCAAGGGCGACACGGGGCTCGCCGACGAGGGGCGGCTGCTCGCCGGTGAGCTGAAGATCAGCTACCGGGGCGAGGTCCCGGCCCGTGCGGGTGACGTGGAACTGGCCCTGAGCCCGAAGGACAGCGGCGGGCCTCAGTCGTACACCCTGCGCACCCACGACGGGCGCGTCACGATCAGCGGTCCCGCCCAGGCGGGTGTCTTCTACGGCACCCGCACCCTCAAGCAGTCCGTGCGCGCCGACGGCGTCATGCCCGAGGGCGAGGTGCGCGACCGCCCCGACCGCCCGCAGCGCGGACTCAACCTCGACATCGCCCGCAAGCACTACAGCGCCGGCTGGATCGAGGACCGGCTGCGCGACATGGCCGACCTCAAGCTCAACCAGCTCGGCCTGCACTTCTCCGACGACCAGGCCTTCCGCATCGAGTCCGACACCCACCCCGAGGTGGTGTCGCCCGAGCACCTGACCAAGGCCGAGGTGCGGCGCATCGTCGCGCTGGCCGGCCGGCTGCACATCGAGGTCGTCCCCGAGATCGACTCGCCGGGCCACCTCGGCGCGGTGCTGCGCGCCCACCCCGACCTCCAACTGCTCAACGTCTCGGGCGTGCCCTCGAAGGGATCGCTCGACATCTCCAAGCCGGGCGCGGCGAAGCTGCTCGACGAGCTCCTGGGCGAGTACACCGAACTGTTCGGCGGCGCCTACTGGCACCTGGGCGCCGACGAGTACCAGGCGCTCACGGTGCGTGATCCCGCCGCCTCGTACCCACAGCTCCAGCGCGCGGCCGTGAAGAAGTACGGGGCGCAGGCCGGCATCGAGGACCTCGCCACCGGCTGGCTCAACGACCGTGCGGCCGTGGTCCGGCCGAAGGGCATGACGCCCAAGGCGTGGAACGACGGCCTCTTCCGCGACAGCACCGTCCGGGCGGACAAGGACATCGAGATCGAGTACTGGACGGGCAAGGAGTACGGCGCCCGGCCGCCGGAGGACTACCTGCGCGAGGGGTTCAAGATGCTGAACCTCAACGACGAGTTCCTCTATTACGTGCTCGGCCAGCCCAACGCCTTCGTCTATCCGACGGGCAAGCGCATCTACGAGCAGTGGACCCCCCTCGTGCTGCGCGGCACGAGCCCCGTCCCGGCCCGCTACTCCGACCAGATCCTGGGCGGCCGCTTCGCCGTCTGGGGGGACTTCCCGAACGCCCAGACGGCGGCGCAGGTCGCCGAGGGCATCCGGATGCCGCTGCGGGCGACGTCCCAGAAGCTGTGGGACCCGGGCAAGCCGAAGCTCAGCTGGGAGGGGTTCAAGGCGCTGGCGGCGGAGATCGACCAGGGCTGAGGGCTGCGGACCGTGGACAGCGCGGCCGGCGGGGGGCTACGTTCCGCTTGCCGCGTGGTCCGGGGAGGGACGCGCGCTCCGTGCGTAGACGTCCGAATCCTGGGGGGTTCCGCTTTCATGCTCTGCTCACTCTGCGGTACGAGACCTGCCGGCACCGCCGACGGCCGGTGCACGGTGTGCGCCGCCACCCGTCGCTCAGGGGCGGGCGGACTGATGCCGACGCCCACGGGGCCGCAGATCGTGCGGTCCCTGCGCTCACCGGTCGGGCTCGGCAAGGCGGTGTGCGTGCTGCTCGGCTCGGTTGCCGTGGCGGACCTGCTGTCGATCGGCGCCGGTGTCAACGCGCGTCAGGGGTTCAGCGACGGGATGGCCGACGGTTTCCTGACGTACGACGAAGCGGCCTGGGACCGTGCCGACATGCTGTACCAGGGCTCGGGATCGCTGCAGGTGCTGACGTTCCTGGCCACGGCCGTCGTCTTCCTCGTCTGGTTTCGCCGGGTGCGGCGCAACGCTGAGGTGTTCGACGCCTACGCCCACCCGATGCGGCCCGGCTGGGCGATCGGCGGCTGGTTCGTGCCGCTGGGCAACCTCTGGCTGCCGCACCGCGTCGCGAGCGGCATCTGGACGGCGAGTTCCCCGGGCGGCAGCAACCGGCTTCCGGCCCCGCGCGGGCTTCTGCACGCCTGGTGGGTGACGCTGCTCTGCTCGGAGCTTTTCTCCCGGTACACGGGGCGGCTCTCCTCGGACGCCGAGGAGCCGGACGAGGTCCTGCACGCCTTCGACCTGGGCATGGCCGCCGACGCCCTCGACATCGCCGCCGCCGTGCTCGCGATCCTGTTCGTGCGCCGGCTGACCGCGATGCAGGGCGAGCGGGCGGCGCGGGGGCCGGCGGACCCGCTCGCCGCGCCCCTTTCCGCCGGGCGGGCGCACTGAGAGCGGGGGGCCGGAGCAGGGAGCAGAGGCGATATTCAGACGGAGACAGTGACGCTTTTCGGCCAATCGGCGCTGAACGCGATAAGACGACGCGCTGCGTCCCCGTCCGTCCGGATACGGGGAGGCCGACGGGAGACGCCGATGAGCCTGCTCGAACTGATCGCCGCCGCTGACGCCCGGGGGCTCGCCGCGAGCGGGGCCGCCTGCCTCGACCGGTGCCTGCCGCAGCCCGCCGAGGGCGGCGAACCGGATCCGCTGCGACCGCTGTGGGCCGGCTGCGCCGACCCGCGCCTCTGGCCGGACCGGCTGGCCGAGGCGCGGGCGGCGCTGGACGTCCTGCCGGACGCGCCCGAGTACGTCCGGCGCGTCCGGGCGCTGCTCGCCGAGGCGCCCGATGACCGGGCGGACGAGGCGCTGCGTACCTGGGCGGACGCCTGCTCGGTGCTGGCCCTCGACATCCATCTCGGCCACGACGCCGTACGCGCCGACGCCACGGAGCTGGTGGGACGCTGCCGGGCCGGCGACCCGCGGGGCGCCGGCCCGCTGGTGTCGGGGGAGACCGCCCGGCAGGTCCGGATCCTGGAGATGCTGGCGGAGACCGGGGACGGCGCTCCCACGGGGGCCGGGCTCCGCCAGGTGAGGGACGTGTCGGCCGAAGGGCAGCGGGTGCTGCGGGCGGCGGTTTCGCGCCGGGCCCGCGTGCGCGGCTGACCCGGGCCGGTCCCGGCGGCGTGCGGCCCGGTGCGCGGGCCCGGGCGCCGTCCGGTCGGAGCGCGGTGAATGGAGGACGACCGAGGCCGCCACCCCCCACAGGAGAGGCCCCGGTCGTCTTCCGCGGGGCCGCAGGACGGCCCCGTACTCATCTCAGCGCCATGACTGCGTTTTCTGTCACACCGCACGGTGTCCGTGGAATGTTGCGGGTTGTACAAGTCATGGACGCGATGCCCGGGAAGGACGTAGCGTGCGGAGTCGCGCAGGGTGGCGCGGCAGTGGCGACCAGCTGCGATTCAGGACAGCAGGGCAGGTTGAGGGAGTGCTGGGGGACGACGCGCGGCTCACCGCCGCGGTGCTCGCGGCGCAGGACGGGGACGAAGTTGCCTTCCGTACTGTGTACCGCGCTGTGCAGCCACGGCTGCTGGGCTACATACGGACATTGGTGGGGGAGCCGGACGCCGAGGACGTGGCGTCCGAGTCGTGGCTGCAGATAGCCAGGGACCTCGGCCGGTTCAGCGGCGACGCCGACCGGTTCCGGGGCTGGGCGGCGCGGATAGCGCGCAACCGCGCCCTGGACCATCTGCGGATGCGCGGCCGGCGGCCCGCCATCGGCGGCGACGAGACGGAACTGGCCGAGAAACCGGCCGGTTCCGACACGGCCGACGAGGCGATCGAGGCCCTGGCCACCGGGCAGGCCATGTCGCTCATCGCGCAGCTGCCGCAGGACCAGGCCGAGGCCGTGGTGCTGCGCGTGGTGGTCGGTCTCGACGCCAAGAGCGCGGCGCAGACGCTGGGCAAGCGGCCCGGCGCGGTCCGCACCGCCGCGCACCGGGGGCTGAAGCGGCTCGCCGAGCTGCTGCGGGCGGACGGCGCGGAGGGCGCGGACGGCGTCGGGAACCCGGGCGGCGAAGGCGGTCTGCCGGCGGCCGGCCCCGCGGAAGGAAGCCGTCCGCACGGCGAGCGACCGGCCGGCGGGATCGGCGCGCCGAGGGACCCGTCCGACCGCACGGCTCCGGCGCCGCGCCCGCGCGACAGCGGGACGGGACGGACGGCGGAACTCGGCGCCGTCCCCGCACAACGCCCCTCCCGCACCGGCCTGGTGGCGCCCGCCGGTGTGACGCATTCGCGTGTGTGGACGCAGAAGGACATGTGATGGCCGACGAGCAGTACGAATGGCTTGACAAGGAAGCGGCGGAGAAAATGCTCCGCCGCGAACCGGTCGACCCTGCCGACGGCCGGCCCCGACAGGAGGCCGAGAGGCTCGCGGCCGCCCTGGACGCCGTGGCCCGCACCGCCCGGCCCGCCGCCGGGGAACTGCCCGGAGAGGCCGCCGCGCTGGCCGCCTTCCGCGCTGCCCGCCGCCCCGCACCCCGTACCCCCGCCGTGCCCGCGCCGGCGGATTCGGCAGGGCTCGGCCGGTCAGCCGCCGCGGGCGGCTCCGCCGCGTCCGGGATGCTCGCCCCCGTACGCATACGCCCGGCCGGTTCCGGCGAGGCGAGTCCGAGCGGCCCCCGCCCCCTGCGGTGGAGCCGTCCCCTCCGCTTCGGCCTGGTCGCCTCCCTCGCGTGCTGCGCGATCGGCGGGGTGGCCGTGGCCGCCGGCACCGGGGTGCTGCCCGGCCCCTTCGGCCGGCACGCGCCCGCACCGGCCACCTCGGTGTCGGCGGCCGCGTCCCCCGAGGAACTGGGATCCGGCCTCACCACCGACGACGAAGGGTCCGCACCGCCTCCCGGGGCCCCGGGCGAGGACACCGCGGCGCCGGACGCCCCCGGCGCCGACCGCACCGCGGGGCCCGAGGACGGCCGCGCCGACGCCGGCGGCCGCACCCCCGAGGAGGGCCGGCAGGGCACGGACGAGGACGACACCGGCGACGGCCGAACCGGGGGCGTCGCGAAGAAACCGCCGGCCGGTACCGGCCCGGCGAAGGGCCAGGACGGCCAGGACGGCGACGGAGCATCCGGCGACACCGAGGACAAGTCGTCCGCCTGGTACGCCAAGACCCTGAAGGCCTGTCGTGACTACCGCAACGGCAAGCTCGACGACGAGCGCAGGAAGCGCCTCGAAGCCCTGGCCAAGGGAGCGCACAACCTCGACCGGTTCTGCGACCGGTTGCTGAACCAGGCCGGCGGGAAGAACGGCGGCCAGAACGGCGACGACTCGGCCGGCGACGACGGCTCGTCCGGCGGCGGCTCGGGCGCCCTGCCGTCGATCGGGTTCACCCCGGTCGCCCCGGAGCCCACGACGGACGCCGGCTCCCCGGCCTCCGGGACCTCGCACTCCCCCGAGCCGGCCCTCTCCCTCGCCGCGCGCTGACGGTCCGCACCGGCCCACCGCCACCGGGTGTGACGTTTTCCGGCCCGCGGGCGCAGTAGTGAGTGAGCCGACTGGTCATCGGCAGCGCCCGGAGCCGGGGTTCCCCCCGTACCTACGGCTCGGCGCACATGGCGCGGGCGGGACACGTTCCCCCGGTCCCGCCCGCGCCCCTCACCCACGGCCCGTCAGTAGACGACGACCTTGTCGCCGTTGCGGACCTGGGCGAACAGCGAGGCGATCTTCCCCTCGTCCCGGACGTTGACGCAGCCGTGCGAGGCGCCGCTGTAGCCGCGGGCCGCGAAGTCCGACGAGTAGTGCACCGCCTGGCCGCCGCTGAAGAACATCGCGTACGGCATGGCCGTGTGGTAGATCGACGACACGTGGTGCCGGGACTTCCAGTAGACGGAGAAGGTGCCCTCGCGGGTCGGCGTGTACTGCGAGCCGAACCGCACGTCCATCGACGAGACGACCTTGCCGTCGTTCATCCAGGACAGCGTCCGGCTGTTCTTGCTGATGCAGATCACCCGGCCGGTCATACAGCGCTTGTCCGGCTTCGCGGCCGGGCGGGTGGTCGGCGGGTTCAGCTCCGCGGCCGTCGGCGCGTGCGTCATGCCGAGGAGCCTCTGCCAGGTGACGGTGTCCGTCCTGCCCGTGCGGGACAGCCCGCGCTTGCCCTGGAACGACTGCACGGCGGTGACCGTGACGGAGCCGTAGTAGCCGGTGGGGCTGCGGTCGAAGTGGCCGATCTGGCGCAGCCGGGCCTGGAGCTCGCGCACCTGCTTGCCCTGGGAGCCACTCGCCATCAGCACCGTTGCCTGCGGATCGGCGGACGGGGTGGACTTCGGTGAGGACGTCGGCGGTGCGCTCGGCTTCGTGCTGGGCTTCGCGCTCGCGGACGGCGTCGCCGACTGCGTACCGTCCTTCCCGGGCTTGGCGTCGTCGGTGGGTGAGCTGCTCGCCGGCGGCGACGGAGCGGCCGGCGCGCTGCCGGCGGGCTGCGCCTTGCACCCGGCGGTCACGGCGCTCAGTGCCAGTACGGCGACGGCGGCGGTCGCCGCGCCGGACCCGCGTCCGACCCGGTGCGCGCTGCCGCGCCCGGTCCTGCTGCTGCGTCTCATCTCGGCCCCCCTGAATCTGCGGTATCTCA
Source organism: Streptomyces sp. NPDC005803 (assembly GCF_040630435.1). NCBI lineage: Bacteria > Bacillati > Actinomycetota > Actinomycetes > Kitasatosporales > Streptomycetaceae > Streptomyces > Streptomyces sp. NPDC005803. Next base: position 137,787 of record NZ_JBEXXO010000018.1, read on the forward strand.
TGGGACGGATTCCCGCTCTGCCCGGTTGCCGAATCCTGCGCATGATGGGGAAAGCGGCACCGAGGACCGGAGGATGTCAGGCATCAGGGCTGTGAGCAAGGTCCCAGCCCGGCCCCCTCCAACGCTTGGGCACCCGCCGCTACAGTCCGTCGCGAAGGCCATTGGTTACCAGTGAGTAGCACCAGCGGGAGGCACAGCAGATGACGCGCGAGTCGGAATCGGGACTGCCGATCGAGCCGGTCTACGGGCCGGACACCCTCGACGGGTGGGACCCCGCCGAGAAGCTGGGTGAACCGGGCGCCTACCCCTTCACGCGCGGCGTGTACCCGTCCATGTACACCGGACGCCCCTGGACGATGCGCCAGTACGCCGGCTTCGGCACGGCCACGGAGTCCAACGCCCGCTACAAGCAGCTCATCGCCAACGGCACGACGGGCCTCTCGGTCGCCTTCGACCTGCCCACCCAGATGGGCCACGACTCCGACGCCGACATCGCGTCCGGCGAGGTCGGCAAGGTCGGGGTGGCGATCGACTCGCTCGACGACATGCGTGTGCTCTTCGACGGAATCCCGCTGGACCAGGTCTCCACGTCCATGACGATCAACGCCCCCGCCGCCCTCCTGCTCCTCCTCTACCAGCTGGTCGCGGAGGAACAGGGCGTCCCGGCGCGGCAGCTCACGGGCACCATCCAGAACGACGTGCTCAAGGAGTACATCGCCCGCGGCACGTACATCTTCCCGCCGGAACCCTCGCTGCGCCTGATCGCCGACATCTTCAAGTACAGCCGGGCCGAGATCCCGAAGTGGAACACCATCTCGATCTCCGGCTACCACATGGCGGAGGCCGGGGCCTCGCCCGCGCAGGAGATCGCCTTCACCCTCGCGGACGGCATCGAGTACGTCCGTACCGCCGTCGCGGCCGGCATGGACGTCGACGACTTCGCCCCGCGGCTCTCCTTCTTCTTCGTCGCGCGGACGACGATCCTGGAGGAGGTCGCCAAGTTCCGCGCCGCCCGCCGGATCTGGGCCCGGGTGATGAAGGAGGAGTTCGGGGCGCGGAACCCCAAGTCGCTGATGCTGCGCTTCCACACCCAGACCGCGGGCGTCCAGCTCACCGCCCAGCAGCCCGAGGTCAACCTGGTGCGCGTGGCGGTCCAGGGCCTGGCCGCGGTCCTGGGCGGCACGCAGTCCCTGCACACCAACTCCTTCGACGAGGCGATCGCGCTGCCGACCGACAAGTCGGCCCGCCTCGCCCTGCGCACCCAGCAGGTCCTGGCGTACGAGACGGACGTGACGGCCACCGTCGACCCGTTCGCCGGCAGTTACGTCGTCGAGAAGATGACCGACGACGTCGAGGCCGCGGCCCTGGAGCTGATGCTGAAGGTCGAGGACATGGGCGGGGCGGTCCGCGCGATCGAGCGCGGCTTCCAGAAGAACGAGATCGAGCGCAGCGCCTACCGCATCGCCCTGGAGACGGACAGCGCCGAACGGGTGGTCGTCGGCGTCAACCGCTTCCGGCTCGACGAGGAGGAGCCGTACGAGCCGCTCCGCGTCGACCCGGCGATCGAGGCCCAGCAGGCGGCCCGGCTGGCGAAACTGCGTGCCGAACGCGACCAGGGCGCGGTGGACACGGCGCTGGCGGCCCTGCGCAAGGCGGCCGAGGGCACGGACAACGTCCTGTACCCGATGAAGGACGCCCTGCGGGCCCGCGCCACGGTGGGCGAGGTGTGCGACGCGCTGCGGGAGGTGTGGGGGAGGTACGTGCCGACGGACGCGTTCTGACACCGGGGACGGGCGCGGGGCGGCCACGGGCCGGCCTGCGACGTCAGGGGATGAGGTGGCCCCGCCCGCGCACATCGCGGCCCGGGCCGCGATGTGCGGTGCGGGAACCCCGCGTCCTGAGTGTCGTACCCGCGTGCGACACTCCGTTCCATGCTGGGTGTCACCGACCTTCCGACCTATCTCGCCGGCCTGGTGCTGATCGTTCTGCTGCCAGGGCCGAATTCGCTGTACGTGCTGTCCGTCGCCGCCCGGCGCGGGGTGCGGACCGGCTATGTGGCCGCGGCCGGGGTGTGGACCGGGGACACCGTGCTGATGACGCTGTCCGCGCTCGGGGCCTCGTCCCTGCTGCAGACGACACCGGTGCTCTTCGCCGTGGTGAAGTACGCCGGCGCGGGCTATCTGACCTGGATGGCGATCGGGATGCTGCGCGCCGCCGTGTCCATGTGGCGCGAGCGGCACCGGCGGGTGGCCGCGCTCACGGGCGACGCGCCGGACGCCTCCGAGACCCCGGGCGCCATGGAGCGGCCGTACCGGCGGGCGCTGGTGGTCAGCCTGTTCAACCCGAAGGCGATCCTGTTCCTGATCTCGTTCTTCGTGCAGTTCGTCGATCCGGGGTACGCCTACCCGGCGCTCTCCTTCCTGCTGCTCGGCACCCTGCTCCAGATCGCCAGCTTCCTGTACCTGTCGGCACTGATATTCGGCGGCACCCGGCTGTCCGCGGCGTTCCGTCGCCGGAGGCGGCTCTCGGCGGGAGCCACGTCGGCGGCGGGGGTGCTGTTCCTCGGCTTCGCCGCGAAGCTGTCGCTCAGCAGCGTCTGACCGGCGGCCGCGTCCGGGCCGCCCCCGGTCATGCGTGCCAGGCCTGGCCGCCGACGTTGTGGATCATGCGCTGGAGCACCTTCAGGGCGCTGACGAACTCCTCGTCCGCGATGCCCTCGTGCATCTCCTCGCGCGCCCGCGCGACGCGGGCGTACGCCCGGGTGCGCAGGGCATGGCCCTCGGGGGTCAGCCGCAGCCGCGCACGGGAGTCCTCGGTGATCAGCTCCTGGCCGATCAGCGTGTCGATCTCGGGCTCCAGGCCGTCCTCGATGTCGAGGTAGCCGCGGAGCAGGGTGACCACCTCCGCCCGCGCGCGGCCGGAGCCGTCCGCGTCGGCGAGCTGGTTCAGTACCCACCACCGGGGCTGCGTCAGTCCGTGCTCGGCCAGCGCCGCACGGATGTGGGTCACGGTCGCCTTGTGCGCGGCCCAGCTCCAGTAACCGATCGGCTGCCGGGCGAGACCCTCGTCGTCATGGGAGAAGTCCATGACGACGAACGTAGGAGCTCAACCGCGCTCGAGGTCAAGGCCCAGCGCCGCACCGTACTCCGCCAGCCCCGCCGCGTCCTCGCCCGCCCAGCCGACGTAGCCGTCCGGCCGGATGAGGAACACGCCCTTGCCGTACGCCTCGTAGGCGTCCATGCGGTGCACCCGGACGGACGGTCCCGCGGGCTCCGGCAGCTCCGCGTCGGTGCCGACGGCCAGCAGGGTGAAGTGCGGGCCACGGAAGACGTCGAACAGCCGCCTGCCGTCCGTGGGCCCGTCGGGCGCCCGGTCGCCGGCCTCCAGGACGCCCGCGCGCCCCGCCGACAGCGGGCCCTCCCGGTAACCGATGCCCAGCTGCTGGGCGGCCGCGCCACGCTCCTGCTCACCGCGGTGGATCCGGGTGGACAGGCCGAGCATCTCGGCCGCGATCGGGCGGCGCTCCTCCTCGTAGCTGTCGAGCAGGGCCGCGGGCGCCCCGTGGCGCAGCACCTGGCCGAGCTTCCAGCCCAGGTTGTACGCGTCCTGCACGCTGGTGTTGAGACCCTGGCCGCCCGCGGGGGAGTGGACGTGGGCGGCATCCCCGGCCAGGAAGACCCGCCCGGCGCGGAACCGGTCGGCGAGCGCGGCGCGCGGGCGGAAGTCGGAGGACCAGAGCACCTCGGTGACGTCCTGCGCCTCCAGGTGGGTGCGCTCCGCGACGACGGCCCGCACCCCCTCCGGGGTGGTGTCCGGCTCGCCCTCCTTGAACTGCGCGACCAGCTGGAAGTCCGTGGTACCGGGCAGCGGGCACAGCGTGAGGTAGCCCGCGTCGCCGTTCGTCATGTGCCAGTTGAGCCGGTCGAGGGCGTCCTCGGCGACCCGTACGTCGGCCACCAGCATCGGCGCCGGGTCCACCGTCTCCCCGGTCATCGCGATGCCGAGGGCACGCCGCACGGTGGAGCGTCCGCCGTCGGCCGCGACCAGGAAGGAGGCGCGGACGGGGCCGGTGCTCAGCTGGGCGGTGACCCCGTCGGCGTCCTGGGCGAGGCCGGTGAGCGCGGTGGAGAAGGCGACGTCGCCGCCCAGTTCGCGCAGCCGGGCCAGCAGGATCTCCTGGGTGCGCCACTGCGGCATCATCCACGGCTCCCCGTACGGCTCCGCGTCCGTCGGGGCCGCCACCCGGAACATGCGGTGCTCGCCCACCCGCTCGCCGTCCTGCCAGACCATCCCGACGGGAGCCGGACCGCCGTGCGCGCGGACCGCGTCGCCGACCCCGAGGTCGTCGAGGACTTCCCGGGTGCGGGGCTGGACGCCCTTGCCGCGCGAGCCGGGGAAGAGGGCGGGCGTCTGCTCGACGAGGAGGGCGGGGACGCCCCGGCGGGCCAGGTCGCAGGCCAGGGCGAGGCCGCAGGGGCCTGCGCCGACGATGAGGACCGAAGTCTCCCGGGGCGTTTCTTTAACACCGTTAAGTTCCATGTCGGCGAGTGTGTGCTTAACGCTGTTAAGTTGTCAAGGGCGGGCTGTTAACTTGTCCGGGTGGGTACGACGAAGATCGACCGGTCCCGGGTGGCCGACACGGCACTGCGGCTGCTGAACGAGGTGGGCCTGGACGGCCTCAGCCTGCGCGCCATCGCCAAGGAGCTGGACGTCAAGGCCCCCGCCCTCTACTGGCACTTCAAGGACAAGCAGGCGCTGCTCGACGAGATGGCCACGGTGATGTACCGCCGGATGCTCGACGAGGACCTGCCTGGGCCGTCCCCGGAGACCTGGCAGGACCAGCTCGTCGCGTACAACACCGGGCTGCGCACCGCGCTGCTGCGCTACCGCGACGGGGCGAAGGTCTACGGGGGCGCGCGGTTCACCGGCACCGATCACGCCGACGGGCTCGAAAGCCATCTGCGGACCATGGTCGACGCGGGCTTCGAGCTGTGGCAGGCGGTCCGGGCGGGCACGACCGCGTACTCCTACACGATGGGCTTCGTCAGCGAGGAGCAGGGCGTCCGCCCGACGCCCGGCGAGCGGCGCGAGGGCTTCGACATCGGCGAGCGCGCGGAACGGCTGGCCCGTTACCCGCTGGCCGCCGCGGCCGGGGAGGAGATCTTCGCCCACTACGACGAACGCTTCGAGGACGGCCTTCGGCTGATCGTCGCGGGCATCGAGGTGCGGTACGGCGGGCGGGCGTAGGGGGCGTCACTCCGCCCGGAGGTACGCCGACGTCGAGACCCGCCCCAGCAGCCGCAGCCGCGAGGCGCCGTCCGCCAGGTGCTTGTCCAGCGCCTCCTGGACGCCCGGCCAGGACGCGTCGCCGTAGTCGTCGAGCACCACGACGCCGCCCGGGGCGACGATCTCCTCGACCCACTCCAGGTCGGCGGCCACCCCCTCCAGGGAATGGTCGCCGTCCACGACGATCACGCCGTACCGACGGTCGGCGACCTCGGCCCGGACCTCCGGATCGGACGAGAAGCCCTGACGGATGCGGGGGTGGTGCGTCGAACCCCCGCCGGTCAGAGCCAGGTTGGCCCGTACGACGTCCTCGCGCACGGGCGTGCCCGTGGGGTCGGCGGGCTGGGACGTGCCCGGCTGGAGCTGGGCCCCGGCCAGCGGGTCGACGATCGTCAGATCCGGCTCGCCGCCCGCCCGGTGCACCATCCGGGTCAGTCCCGCGGCGAACAGCCCGTACAGCGTGCCGATCTCCAGGACGCTGCCGTTCGGCGGGGAGAGCAGCGGCACCGTCGCCAGCTTCCCGCACACATTCGACGTGGAGCCGGCCAGCCGGCCCACGCCGAGTGCCTCCAGTGCCACCACGGTCCGGTAGGCGACGACGACACCGCGCCGGGCCTTGCCCTCGTCGCCGCACAACGCGCCGATCTGACGGACCAGCTCGTCGATCTCCCGGGCAGGCGGATTGCGGTGCGCGCCCCGCCCCGTGCCGTCGAGCAGCAGCCCCAGCGCGTACTGCCCCCGCCGCAGTTCCCCGGCCTCCTGGCGCAGCACGGCGAGCTCGCTGAGCAGGGGCTCGGCGGCACGTTCCACCCGCAGCCGGATGCGGCGGTCGACCAGGGTGAGGACCGGGCGCAGGGCGCGTTTCGTCAGGCGGTTGTTCAGAAGGGAGGGCATGGGTGGGAACGTACGCGCGCGGAGCGCGCCCCTCCCACCACGCGGAGATGAAGTCTCGGTGTCGTCGCGACTACGGCAGCGGCCGTACCGCCCGCCGCCGTATCCGCGTACGCGCCCAGGGGGCGAGGGCGGTCGCCAGCAGTGCGGCGAGGGCCCCCGCGCCGGCGAGCGACCCGGCCCGCAGTCCCGGCGGACGGAACGCGCAGTCCACGGTCGTGCGGTCGCCGCTCACCGGCACGGCGACCAGGCCGAGATACGAGCCGGCGGGCCGCCCGTCGCAGCTCCAGCCCGCGATCCGGGGCGCGGCCAGCACCGCCACCCCCCGCGTGTGCGCCGGGAGTTCGGCCCGCACCCCGCTGTCGGTGACGGAGACCCGCGTCGCACCCGTCCGCTTCAGCCCGGCCACCGCCCCGGCCAGCCGCCCCCGGTCCAGGCAGCCGACGGCCTCGTGCGGAACGGTGCCCGCCCGGGCCACCCGCAGGGACACCGCGAGCTGTCCGCCGCCCGTGCCCAGCATCCGCATCCCGGCCCGCCGGCCCGGCAACTCACCCCGGAAGTCGCCCGGTTCGCCCGAAGCGCCGAGCTGCGCCCGCCCGAACAGGTCGGGGGCCCACAGATACACCTCACTGTCCACGGGGCAGCTCACGCTGAGGGTGTACGCGCCCGGCCGCACCCGGTAGTCGTACGCGCCCTCGTCCGGGGCGGCCGCGCCGCCCTCGGAGCGCAGCGCGGTCGCGGGCACCGTGTACACGGCCGCGCCCAGCAGCTTCTCCTGGTTGCGGAACGGCGAACGCCCCATCCGTGCCCCGGAGTCGACGGAAGGCCGCACCGTCACCAGCGGCGGTACGTCCTGCCGGGTGACCGTGACCGGACGGTCGTCCGGGCGGTTCCAGCCCTGGTGCGGATCGCGGGGCACATGGACCCGGGCGCCCACCGAGAACACCGCGTCGGTCACCGGGTTGTCCAGGCTGTGCAGGGCGCGGCCGTTCGACGTCCAGCCGGCGCCCAGCGCGAGGAACGTGCGGGTCAGCACGTCGGGGGTGTGGCTGCTGTAGTAGGCGCCGCCCTCCCCGCCGACCAGCAGCGGGTCGTTGGCGGTGGACTGCTCCAGCCCGGGGTCGGTGCGGTAGCGCGGCCAGCCGTCGGCCTGGGCGACCGCGGCGGCCTGGAGGTCCTGGCGCTCACCCCAGGGGGCGTAGTCGTCGAGCCGGTTCAGGCGCTGCCGGTCGGCGTACGCGGTGGTGGCGGCGGCCTGGCCGGCCTGCGCCCCGACCAGCAGCAGCGCCGCGAGCACCGCGAACCTGCCGCTGCGGGCCAGGGCCAGGGCCCCGATCACGGCCACCAGGCCCGCCGCGAACAGCGGATAGGTCCACCCGGTGACCAGGGTGCTGGTCGCGGCCCCGGCCGCGATCAGCACCAGCACCACGCCACCGCCCAGCAGGGTCCGCCGGTCGGGCCAGGCGGTGGCGACCGCGGTCCAGGCGGCGATGACCACGAGCCCGGACAGGACGAAGGTCTGCCGGTACGGACTCCCGTTCGGCGTCGCGAAGGCGTGCCACAGCAGATGGGTCGGCCCCCACTGCAACGACAGCGCGACCGCGGCCACCAGCCCCGGCCACACGAGCCGGTCGGCGCGCGGCACGGCACGGTGGAAGGCGAGCGCGCAGGCCAGCAGCAGCGCGCCGGTCCCCAGGAACAGCGCCGGACTGAAGAAGCTGTACGTGGCCGGCAGCAGCCGGGCGGCGACGTCGGGCCAGGCGGCCGGGGCGAACTCCCGGTTCCAGCCCGGGTAGGCGTGCCGGGTGCCGAGGAACACGGGCACCAGGACCGGTGCCGCCAGCCCGATGCCGACGAGTACGGTCCGTACCGCACGCACCAGGCCCCGGACACGCTCCCGCGACGTCCCGTCCTCCAGCAGCAGCCGCACCACCAGCACCAGGGCCGCCCCGAGGGTGGCCATGTACGCGGTGTAGAAGTTCGACACCCAGGCGAGCGTCACCAGGAGCGTCCCCAGCACCGGACGCCGTCCGGTACGCGCCCACTCACCGGCCAGGCACAGCAGCGGGAAGGCGATCAGCCCGTCCAGCCACATGGGGTTGTAGACGGCCTCGACGACCGACCAGCCGCACAGGGCGTACGAGGCGCCGAGCACGGCCGCCATCCACTCCCGGCCCCGGCCCCGGCGCAGCGCGGTCAGGAGCCACGTCATGGCCGCCGCCGCCACGCCCGTCTTCACCAGCGTGACCGCGTACACGGCCAGGTCGATCCGGTCCCTCGGGAAGACCCCGACGAGCAGGGCGAACGGGCTGCTCAGATACGTACCGAAGTCCGGCAGGAAGCTGGTGCCGAAGCCGGACTGCCAGTTCAGCAGCAGCCCGCCGTCCGCCTGCCCGTGCAGCAGGTCCCAGAGCCGGGTGTGGAACGGGACGAACTGATTGCCCAGGTCGTTCACGCTGCGGGTGTGCGGGCCGAAGGGGTAGCTGCGGGCCACCGCGTCCCCGGCGCAGACGGTCACGACGGTGAGCAGCGCGGCCAGGGCGGCGCCCCGGGGGCGCGGCGATCGCGGAATCGACGGAGTCCTCATGATGGGTCGAATATGTCATCGAACATCGTGAAATCCCGGGCGGGGAAAGCTGGTTCATCCAATGGACGGCCGGGCTTCACGCGACTGTCCCCGGGCGGTCGCGCACCGCGCCGGTACGGGGGCGGAGCCGATGCCACGGCCCCGCCCCCGCGCTCGGCTCAGCTGCCGGACGGCTCGGGCAGCGCCCGGCCCTCGAACGCCGGTGCGGTGCCGGCCGTGTTCACGGCCGCGCGCGCGGCGAAGCTCTGCTGGACCTGGTAGACGCGGGTCTGGTTGTCGGCGGTACGGAAGGTGTAGGCCCAGGTCGGGCCATTGGCGTTGGTGTAGGTGAAGGCGGTCGGCACGGTGGCGGCGGCCTCGAAGGACGCCTGCTGCCAGGCGCGCCAGACGCCGCTGCCCTGGGTCGTCTCCCCGGTGTTGTGGATGTAGCCGTCGGCGCCGCGCGCGGCTATCTCGGTGAGGCCGGTCAGGGGCGAGATGACGGCGGAGGGCTCCCCGTCGGCGGTCAGCCCGGCGACGGTGTCCCAGGCGCCGTAGGTGCCGTTCTCGGCGGACTGGGCCGCGGTGACGATGTGGCCCTGGCCGTCGTTGGCGAACACCCGGATGCGATAACCGGGGTAGACGACGACCGAGGGCGTCCCGCTGACGTTCTGCGCGCCGAGCCCGGTCCAGGCGGTGAGGGCCCCGTCGGCGGAGAACGTGGCCGTGGTCAGCGTCCCCGCGGTGGTCGTGGCGAAGAGCTGGATGCCGTCGCGCGCGGTGACCGCCTGGAGGGTGCCGGAGAGCCCGGCGCCGCTGAGCGGCATCCAGCCCATGAAGTCGACGTTGGCCCGCTGCTGGATGCGGTACCAGGGCTTGCCGGCGCCGTCGACGGCGAACTGCGCGATCAGCCCGTCCGGGGTCTTCGCGGTGACCGGGTGGTGGGCCATGGCGCCGGCCAGGTCGATCCAGTCGTTCCAGTCCGCGGAGGCCTTGGCGGTCTGGTTGCGCTGCCAGACGCTGCCCGAGGTGTTCTGCGCGGTGAGGACGACGCGGCCGTCGGTGTGCTCGGTGAGGGTGGGGCGCCCGGTGAACGCCTCGTTGCCGGAGACGGTGGTCCACTGCACGCCGTTGAAGTCCGAGGCGTCGGCCATCCGGCCGTGCACCAGACGGCCGATGTTGTCCGTGTACGCGAACTCCAGCGAGCCGGTGGCGGACTGGGTCACCGCGGCCGGGGTGTAGTTCTCCAGCGGCGCCGAGGGGGACGCGGGGGTGTGGTTCGTGGTGATGCGGCAGGCGTCCGGGGCCCCCGACACGTTGGAGTAGTTCTGCCAGCCCGCGCTGCCGACGGTCTTGTTGTAGACCGGGAAGTCGCGGATGTTCTCGTCGAAGCGGTAGTAGTCGGCGACGCCCGCCGCGTTCACGCCGACCAGGGTGTCCCCACCGATCGAGGTGATCCCCCGGCTGTACTGGCGCCAGTCGGCGAGGCTCTCCACGACGTGCCGCTCGATCCAGCGCTGGCTGGTGAAGTCGTAGCGCGACCGGTAGAGCTTGCCGTCGGTCGCCGAACGGCCGTAGACCACGCCGGAGTCGGCGGCGACGATCAGGTCGTAGCGCTGCCAGTCCTGGTCGATGATCTTCCCGCTGTCGGCGGTGAAGGACTCGGCGGCCACGTCGTACTTGTACGTGCGCAGCGCGCCCTCGTTGTCCAGCACCCAGATCCGGTCGCCCCGGTCGATCGTGACCTGGTCGCGGTCCGCGGCCTTGGTCAGCCAGCCGAAGTTGGGGCTGATCTTCTTGTGGTGGATGTCCCAGACGCCGGTCGCGCTGACCCGGTGACTCAGATAGAGGCCGTCGGCCTTGATGCCGTAGAAGCGCGCGCCCTGCCCGGCCATCATCCGGCCGTATCCGGTCCAGCCCGTGTCGATCGTGCTGGGGGAGGCGAGGTTGCCGCCGCTGACCGGGGTCGGCATGTCGTAGCGCAGCAGCTTGCCCGCGGAGTCCAGGGCGTAGACGGGGCCCGTGGCCGTGCAGGTGGCGGAGTCCGCCGCCTGTGCGGTGCCGGGCAGGGCCACGAGCAGCGGGAACGCGGTGAGGGCGGCGGTCGCGACGGCGGCCCAACGGGCCGTACGTCGCGTGGTGGTGGAAGTCATGAAGTCGGACGCTAGGCGAGCGGCGGTGAACGGGGCGGTAGCGGCCGAGTGAAGAAGGCCTGACCGTAATTGACGAGTACATGAACAGTCGGTGCTTCCGTCGACACGCCTCCCTCACGCTCCCCAACATCAACGGGACTGATCCATCACGCACTTGGGGGAGCCGTGCCCGCGTACCGAAGAATCGCGCGACGTCTGCTGATGCTTCGCGCGGTACGCGGGATCTGGGGCGCGGGCGTCGGGCTGGCCGTCGCCGTGACGCTGGCCGTCGGCTCACTGGCCCTGGCGGGCGCCGGATTCCCGCTGTTCCCGGACAGGCCCGGGGCCGCCGAGGGGCCCGGCCAGCAGTGGGGGAGCGCCGAAGGGCGCGACCATGCCGCGGGCGGGCCGGGCAACACCGACGCGCCGGTGTCGACGCGCGCCAAGTACCCGCTCACACCCCCGAAGCCGGCCCGGCCCGCGGCCCGGTACAACGTCGCCGAGGTCACCGCACCGCCCGCCGCCCGGACCACCGGGTTCGACCGCGCCACCAGCACGGAACTCGTCTCCGAGCGGGATGCCCGCAGCCGCACCTACGCCAACCAGGACGGCACCCGCACCACCGAGATCTCCACCACGCCCCTCAACTACCGCGACGACAAGGGTGACTGGCGTCCGATCGACTCCGGGCTGACCGGGCGCGAGGACACCGCGGGGACCGCCCGCGCGGACGGGACGGGCGCCGGGTGGACCAACACCGCCGACTCCGTCGGCCTCGCCCTGGCCGCACGCGCCGACTCCCCGCGGCTCGCCGCCCTCACCCTCCCGTCCGGCGCGTCGCTCTCCTACGGACTGAGCGGTGCCGCGCCGGCACCGGGAAGCGCGGACGGCGCCAGGGTCGGTTACGAGAAGGTCCTGCCCGACACCGATCTGTGGCTGGACTCGCAGGCGGGCGGGGTCAAGGAGACCCTCGTCCTGCACTCCGCGGCCGCCCCCGCCGAGTTCGTCTTCCCGCTCGCCCTCGACGGCCTCGACGCCACCGTCCGGGACGGCGCCGTCGTGCTCACCGGCTCCGACGGCCGTACCGAAGCCGTCATCCCGGCCGGATTCATGACGGACGCCCGCGGTGTCACCTCGTACGCGGTCCGCTACACCCTCGTCGACCGCGACGGCCACCGGGCCCTGAAGGTGAACGCCGACCGCGGCTGGCTCTCCGCCCCGGACCGGGCCTTTCCCGTCCGCGTGGACCCGTCCGTCGACACCGGCGCCGCCGCCACCTCCATGTACGTCAGGGACGGCGGCCCCTCCGTGGTCGGCGCCGACGAACTCCAGGTCGGCCGCGGCCCGTCGGGCGCGACCTACTCCTACCTCGGCTTCCCCGGCCTCGACGAACGGCTGCGCAACCACCGGATCTTCGGGGCGCAGCTCCAGATCGTGAACTTCGACTCCGCCTCCTGCGCGGCGCGGCCGGTCTCCGTCCACCCGGTGACCCAGTCGTGGACCGCGGGCACCACCACCGCCTACCCGGGGCCGTCGGTCGCCGGGGCGCTCGCCACCAGGTCGTTCGCGTACGGGCACGTCGCCTTCGGCGCCTCGAAGTCCAACTGCCCGGCGGCCGGGGAACTCTTCGACCTCGGTAAGGGCGGCCGCGACCTGGTCCAGCGCTGGGCCGACGGCACCCAGGCCAACTACGGGCTGTCGCTGCGCGCCTCCGCCACCGACACGCTCTCCTTCAAGAAGCTCACCGGCCACGCCACCGCGAACCCGCCGAAGCTGTACGTCACGCACTCCCCGTACAGCGCCACGTACGCCTTCCCCCAGCCCGTCCCCGACCCGCCCGTGCTCCAGAACCAGGCGGGCAAGGTCAAGGTCGCGGTGACGAACACGGGTGCCGAGACCTGGACACCCGGCACCTACTACCTCGCCTACCGCGCCTACGACGCCAAGGGCAAGCTCGTCACGCAGCAGCGGGCCGCCAACCTCGGCGGCAACGTCGCCCACGGCGCGAGGACCGTGCTCGACGCGACCGTCAAGGCGCTGCCCCCGGGCACGTACCTGCTCGACTTCACCATGGTCCGCACCGGCGGCAAGGTCTTCACCGACGAACAGGTGCCGCCCGGCCGGCTCACCCTCCAGGTCTTCGACATCGCCCCGGTGGTCAAGGAGCAGTTCCCGCCCAACGGCTACCAGGCCCAGACCCTCACCCCGCAGCTCTGGGCCGCCGGGGTCGACATCGACGCGCCGCCCGGCTCGGCCCTCCAGTACAAGTACGAGATCTGCGAGGCGGACAAGGACGGCAAGCCGACCGGCTGCACCACCTCCGCCTACCAGACGGCGTCCGCCTACCCCGTCCCGGCCGGCCGGCTGAAGTGGGGCGTCACCTACCTGTGGCGCGGCTTCGTCAAGGACGCGTCCAACGAGGTCCCCACCGCGCAGACCGCACTGGTCGCGGCCGTGCCGCAGCCCGAGATCACCTCACGGCTGTCCGAAGCGCCGGGCAAGGAGTTCGACCCGAACGTCGGCAACTTCACCTCCTCCGCGATCGACGCGTCCCTCACCACGACCGGGCCCGACCTGACCCTGGTCCGCACGTACAACAGCCTCGACCCCCGCCGCGACTTGGCGTTCGGCGCGGGCTGGTCGACGCGGTACGACATGCGGCTCACCCCCGACGACGACGGCAGCGGCAACGTCGTCATCCGCTACCCCGACGGCCAGGACGTCCGCTTCGGCAAGAACCCGGACGGCACCTTCGCCCCGCCGCCCGGCCGCTACGCCAAGCTCACCCTCGACCCCACGACCTCCACGTACCGGCTCCAGGACAAGTCCGGCACCAGCTACGACTTCAGCACCGGCGGGCTGCTCGCGAAGATCACGGACGCCTCGTCCAACGTGGTCGCCTACACCTGGTCCGGCGGGAAGATCCAGAGCGCGACGCACCCCCGCAGCGGCCGCTCGCTGACCTTCACCTGGACCGGCTCCCACGTCACCGCCGTCTCGACGAACCCGGTCGACGGCGCCCCGCTCACCTGGTCGTACACCTACACCGGCGACCTGCTCGACAAGGTCTGCGACCCGACGGGAGGCTGCACCCGGTACGCGTACGGGGCGGGCAGCCACTACGGCACCACCGTGCTCGACTCCCACCCCGAGTCCTACTGGAAGCTGGGTGAGGCCGAGGGCACGGCGGCCGAGAGCGCCGTCGAGGCCAACCTCGCCAAGGACCGCGGCGTCTCCACCGACGTCACCCTCGGTGCGGCCGGCGCGATCCCCGGCGACCCGGGCACCGCGGCCGGTTTCAACGGCAGCACCTCCCGCGTCGTGCTGCCCACCGGAACGCTGAAGAAGAGCCGGGACACGGCCGTCGAGGTGTGGTTCAAGACGCCCGCCTCCGGCGTCGGCGGCCCGCTTCTCGGCTACCAGAACAAGGCCTGGGGCACCGCGCCCGGCACCGGCGTGCCCGCCCTGTACGTCGGCAACGACGGCAAGCTGCGCGGCCAGTTCTGGACCGGGACCGTGGCCCCGGTCACCGACAGCACCAAGAACGTCAACGACGGCAAGTGGCACCACGCCGTGCTCTCCGCCTCGGGCTCCACACAGAGCCTCTACCTGGACGGGAAGCTCTCCGGCACCCTCACCGGGAAGCAGCTCGCCGCCGGCGACCTGACCTACAACCAGATAGGCGCCGCACACGCCACCTCCCCGGCCTCCTGGCCCGGCTGGGGCGCCGCCGCGGCCCGCTCCTTCGCCGGCACCCTCGACGACGTCGCCGTCTACCACCACCCGCTGGGCGCGACGGCCGTCGCCGCCCACTACCGCGAGGGCACCCGGACCGCGGACGTGCTGACCCGGACGACGCTGCCCTCCGGCCGCATCGCCTCCGAGGTCGCGTACGACACCGCCCGCGACCGCGTCCAGGAGTACACCGACCGCAACGGCGGCACCTGGAAGATCGGCGCCCCCGCCGTCTTCGGCGACGACACCGACCTGCGGCGCACCGTCGAGGTCCACGACCCGGTGGACTCCCCGTACTTCTACGAGTACGACGGGCTGACCTCCCGGATGCTGCGCTACGGCGAGCCGATGGCGCTCGGCGCCCGCGACTCCGGTCCCTCGCCGAGCCCCTCGGACACCGACCCGCCGCAGGAGGTCTGCACCGAGCCCGACCCGGGCGACCCGGCGTTCTGCACCAACCCGCCCGGCGACGGCGGCGGCGAACCGGACTTCATCCGGCACCCCGCCGACGGTGTCGCCATCCGCCTCTTCGGCTACGACGACAGGGGCTTCCAGACCGGCATCACCAGCGAGAACGGCGACCGCGTCACCCTCGGGTACGACGACCGGGGCAACGTCACCAGCCGGACCACCTGCCGGGCCAAGGACGACTGCCAGACCACGTACACCACCTATCCGGCCCCCGCCGGCGACATCGACCTGCGCGCCGACCAGCCCTCGCAGACCCTCGACGGCCGGTCCTCCGGTCCCACCGACACCCGCTTCCGCACCCAGTACCAGTACGACTCCCGGGGGCTGCTCACCCTGCAGACGGCAGCCGACGGCGGCACCGTCAAGAACACCTACACCACCGGCGCCGAGCCGGCCGTCAACGGCGGCAACACCCCCACCGGGCTCCCGCTGACCTCCACCGATCCGCGCGGCAAGGTCACCCGCTACCTGTACTTCACCAGCGGCGATCTCGCCCAGGTGACCGAACCCTCCGGCCTCGTCACGAAGTTCACCTACGACGCGCTGGGCCGCAAACTCACCGAGACCGCCGTCTCGGACGCCCAGCCCGGCGGCGCCACCGTCACCCTCGCCTACGACAAGCTGTCCCGGCTGGTCTCCACCACCGAACCGGCCGCCACCAACGTCGTCACCCTCGCCCGGCACCAGCAGCGCACCGTCACCAACTACGACGCCGACGGCAACACCGTGCGCACCGAGGTCACCGACGTGCTCGGGGGCGACGCCCCCCGCGTGATGACCTTCGAGCACGACGCGTACGGACGGCCGGAGAAGGTGACCGACGCCGAGGGCAGCGAGACCACGTACGGCTACGACTCCCTCGGCAACAAGACCTCGATGGTCGACGCCAACGGCAACCACTTCGACTACGTGTACACGGCGCGCAACATGATGGCCGAGACCCGGATGCGCGACTGGGACGACGACGGTGGGGACCCCGACTACACCGTGGTGCAGTCCTACGCCTACGACATGGGCGGCCGCGTCGTCCGCAACACCGACGCCATGGGACGCGACCTCGTCTACGAGTACTACGGCGACGACCTGCTCAAGTCCCTCACGCTCAAGGGCTTCCACAACCCCGACGGCACCCGGCGCGACCTCGTCATCGAGTCCACCACGTACGACGGCGCCGGCAACGTCCTGACCGAGAAGGCGAACAACGGCAAGCTCGTCACCGAGTACACCTACGACGCCGTCGGCCGCACCAAGTCCGAGGTCACCGATCCGGCCGGACTCGCCCGCCGCACCACGTACAGCTACGACCTCGCGGGCAACGTGGAGACCACCACGTCCAACGGCGCCCCGTCCAACGTGCCGTGGCCCACGAGCGCCACCCCCGAGACCGTCCGGTACGTCTACGACAACGCGGGCAACGCCGAGCAGGAGATCGTCCAGAACGGCGCGGAGAGCCGCGCCACGGTCTACGGGTACGACCAGCGCGGCCTCGTCACCTCCCGCACGGACCCGGCGGGCAACCGCACCGACTACGCCTACGACGAGGTCGGCCGGCCGCTGTCGGCGACCTCACCCGCCGTGGCGACCGAGTCCGGCGGCGCGGCCCCCGTCACCTCCCGCCCCACCACCTACACCGGCTACGACACCTTCGGCGCGGTCACCGAATCCGTCGACGCGCTCGGCAACACCAACCGCACCACCTACGACCGGCTGGGCCGCGCCCTCACCGCGACCGCGCCCGCCTACCGGGCACCCGGCGCCACCACGACCGTCACCCCGACGACCTCCCGGAGCTACGACGCGCTGGGCAACGTGGTCACCGAGACCGACGCGCTCGGCCGGGTCTCCACGTTCGGCTACGACCGGCAGAACCGGCTCACCACCAAGGACGTTCCCGTCGGCGAGGACGACGAGCAGGCCCGGTGGTCGTACACCTACACCCGGACCGGTGAACTCCTGTCGGTCACCGACCCGAACGGCGCCCGCGCCGAGAGCACCTACGACGACCTCGACCGGCCCGTCACGACCACCCGCGTCGAACGCGAGCCGCTGCCCGCCGCGTTCACCACCCGCAACGAGTACGACGACGCGGGCAACGTGGTCGGGCAGACCGAACCCGGCGGCGGCGTCAGCCTGTACGGCTACGACGCCCTGGGGCAGCTCACCCGGGCGACCGACCCGGGCGGCGTGGTCACCCAGTTCGGCTACGACATGAGCGGCCGCGAGGTCCGCAGCACCGACGGCATGGGCCGGACGTCGGCCAAGCTCTTCGACGCCTTCGGCCAACTGGTCCGCGACTCCGACCTGGACACCGACAACAGCCCCCTGCGCGCGGTCGACTACGGCTACGACACGGCCGGCAACCTCACCACCTCCACCGATCCGCTGGGCCGCACCACGCACTACGCGTACGACCCGCTCGGCAGACTGACCGGCCAGACCGAACCGGTCTCCGCCACCGAATCGATCACCACCTCCTTCGGATACGACGCGGTGGGCAACCGCACCCGCTACACCGACGGCCGCGGCAACCGGACCCTCTACACGGTCAACACCCTCGGCCTGCCCGAGTCCGTCGTCGAACCGGAGACCAGCCGCGACCCCGCGCCGCAGGACCGCACCTGGACCACCGCGTACGACGCCGCGGGCCAGGCGGTCAGGCTCACGGCGCCCGGCGGCGTCGTGCGCGAACGCGGCTACGACCGGGCCGGCCTGCTCGTCCACGAGACGGGCAGCGGCGCCGAGGCCGCCACCGCGGAGAAGGACTTCGGCTACGACCTGGCGGGGCGGCTGACCCGGGCCTCGTCCCCCAAGGGCGACGACACCTACACGTACAACGACCGCGGCTCGCTGACCGAGGCGAAGGGGCCGTCCGGCGACGCGACCTACGCGTACGACGCGGACGGTCTGCTCACCTCCCGCACCGACGCGGCGGGAACGGCGAACTTCGGCTACGCCCGCGGACAGCTGACCTCCGCCACCGACCCGCTCACCGGCGCCGCCCAGACCTACCGCTACGACGGGGCGGGGTCCATCGAGCAGATCGACTACGCCGCCGGCCAGTCGCGCACCTTCGCCTACGACGACCTGGGCCGGATCGACGCGGACACGGTCACGAGCAGCGGCGGCGCCACGATCGCGGCGACCGACTACGGATACGACTCCGACGACCACCTCACCTCCAAGAAGACCACCGGAACCGCCGGGGCCGGTGACAACGCCTACGGGTACGACGACGCGGGACGCCTCACCTCCTGGACGGAGAACGGCACCACCACCGCGTACGCCTGGGACAAGAGCGGCAACCGCGTCAAGAACGGGGACAAGGCCGCCGCCTTCGACGAACGCAACCGGCTGCTGTCCGACGGGGACTACACCTACGACCACACCCCCCGCGGCACCCTGGCCGGCCGCACCAGCTCCGGGATGACGGAGGAGTTCACCTTCGACGCCTTCGACCGGCTGACGAAGGCGGGGGAGTCGGGGACCGAGTACACCTACGACTCGCTGGACCGGGTGGCTTCCCGCAACGGGGCCGACTTCAGCTACGCGGGCCTGGCCCCCGACCCGGTCCAGGACAACAACTCCACGTACGGCAGGGGCGCTTCTGACGAACTGCTGTCCGTCGCCGAGGGCACGGGCGCCGCGCAGCTGACGGTGACGGACAAACACGGTGACGTGGTCGGCGACCTGTCGGCGACCGACGGGGCGGCGACCGCGCTCACCGGCTCCACGGCGTTCGACCCGTTCGGGCAGCCGTCCGCGGCGAGCGACGCGCAGCCGGACACGGCGGGCAACGCCGGCTACCAGGGCGACTGGACCGACCCCGACACCGAGCAGGTGAACATGGGGGCCCGCTGGTACGACCCGGGCACCGGCGTCTTCGACTCCCGGGACTCCTACTCGTACGCCTCCGGGGCCTCGATCCTCGCGAACCGGTACACCTACGGGGCGGGATCCCCGATGGACTACACCGACCCGGACGGCCACTGGCCGAGCTGCGGCTGGTGCAAGAAGGCGTACAACAAGATCAAGAAGAACAAGTACGTCCGTGCCGCCGTCAAGACCGCCAAGAACATCGGCAAGGCGGTCGTCTACACCGTCCGCCATCCGGTGTCCGCACTGAGGAAGGCCCTCAGCTACGCGGGCAAGGTGGCGAGCTACGTCTACCGCAAGTCCGGGCTCAAGACGATCGTCGACGCCGGCGTGCGGATCGCGAAGAGCGTCGGACGCAGTACCGGGGCCACCCAATGGGCCCGGGAGAAGGCGGCCGAGGCCCGCAGGATCTACCACGAGACCCGGGCCGCGGTCAGCCGCAAGGCCCGGGAGGCGGCCGCGTTCGTCGCCAAGCACAACCCGATCCCCGACATCGTGGCCGCGGCCCGGCCGCTCATGGCGGTGGCCAAGGCGATCGTGACGGCCGATCCCAACCTGCCGGCGATCCTCGTCGGCGCGGCCCGCGACGTGATCGCGGACGTCGCGAAGGCGACGGACGCGATTCGCGAGGCGGTGGTCGAACAGGTCGGGGCCGTCGTCGAGACGGTCCGCGACTCCGTCGACTGGGGCGCGGTGTGGGAGGGCGTCAAGACGGTCGGCGACGTCGTCGGCGACGTCACCGGCTTCAACGACATCAGGGACTGCGTCACCACCGGTGACATGGAGGCCTGCGCCTGGGCCGTCGCGACGGTCGCGGGCGTGGCCCTCGGCGGGGTCGGCGCGGGCGCGGTCCGGGCGGCCAAGGCGGGCCGGATGGCGACGAAGGCCGCGAAGTACGCGGACGACATCGCGAAGGCCGCCAAGAAGGCCGACGACACACTCGACCGGGTCGAGTCGGCGGTCGAATGCGTCCAGCTCGCCTCCGACCTGGTGGGCAACAGCTTCGTACCGGGCACCGAAGTGGTGATGGCGGACGGCAGCCGGGAACCCATCGAACAGGTCGAGGCGGGCGACGAGGTCCGGGCCACCGACCCCACCACCGGCACGACCTCCACCCAGGAGGTCACGGCCACCATCAAGGGCAAGGGCCTGAAGAAACTGGTCCGCCTGACACTGGACACGGACGGCGACAAGGGCGACGCGACCGACACCCTGACGGCGACGGCGGGCCACCCGTTCTGGGTCCCGTCCGCGGGCACGTGGCTGACCGCCGGGGAACTGAAGCCGGGCCAGTGGCTCCGTACGGGCAGCGGCAGCTGGGTCCAGGTCGAGGCGCTCAGCTCCTGGACCCAGCAGGCAACCGTCTACAACCTCGACGTCGACTCCGCCCATACCTACTTCGTGGCATCGGGTGCCGCGACAGCCCTGGTCCACAACTGCGGAACCGGCACCCGGGGCAAGAAGGGCAGCTTCCAGCCCACGGTCAGCGTGCACCGGTCCCAGGGCGACTGGGACATGGACGAGCGGCTGTCCGAGGCGACCGGCCTGAGGCACGAGGCGGCCGAGGCCGCGACCGGCAAGGCCAAGAACCGCACCTACACCGCGGCGGTCCACCGCCGCACCGGTGACATCGCCGTCGGCTGCTCGGGGAACGGCAGCTGCGCGGAGCCGAACATCCTCGAAGCCACAGGATGGGACGCCGGGGATGTCGTCTTCACCCGCGCGGTGAGACGGGAGGACATCGGCGACGGCATGGGGAAGGTCCTCCAGGAGAAGGAGATCTGCCCCGTGTGCCAGGGGAACTATCCGCCCGGGAACATGGTCGAAGGCGTACTGATCAATCGGGACGGCCCGTGGATGATCGGCAGGAGATGACAGTGAAGGCCTGGCAGTGGGAGCTTCGGAGACACGACTGGGCGGCCCTGCGGTGCGGGTGCGGTCTGGGCGCGGGGCACCTGCCCGCAACGTTCGAACGGCTCCTGGGAGACCCGGCCGCCGACGGGGGCGCGGGCAGGACGCTCGCCGGTCACCTCGAAGAGCAGTCCATGCTCTTCGAGGCGGCTCCGCACGCGGTTCCGGTGATTCTCGCCGCGCTTGCGGAGCACCCGCCGGCCCTCGTCCGGGGGCCCCTGCTGAGCATGCTGGGCTTCCTGGTCACGGGTGAGTCCCACAGCAGTGAGGTGGCGGCCGGCCGGCCCGGACTCGATGAGGAGTGCGCCGAAGCGGCCAGGGAGGGAATCTGGCAGCTGTACGCGGAGGCCGCCACCGGTGACACCGAGGCGGCTCTGGACATCCTGGAGTTCGTCGATCCCGACGAGGAGCGCTTCGCCTTCCACCGGGCTCGGTGCGCGGACCGGCTGGGGAAACGCAAGGGGCACGGCGCCTGACGCGGCGGGGCACGGCAGCCCGCCTGCTCGGCCGCCGCGCCCCGCCCCCGGCCAACGCCGCGCATACCGCGGGATCGGCCGGGGGCGGGCGCGTGCATGGCGCCCCGCTCAGCCCGCCGCCGCCCGCCTCAAGGTGCGGGCCTTGCGGGCGAGGCGGCGGACCGTCGCGTTGCGCGGGATGAACGCGAGCTGCGCGGGAACGGCCCCGGGCAGCCCCAGCGCGGTCAGCCGGCGCCGCTTGAAGTACCGCCACACGGTGTCGCGGTGCAGGCCGAGGTAGCGCTCGGCTTCCGGGCGCAGGGCGGCCTGGATCTGCGGTTGCATGGCGTATCCGACCGCGGCGAGGAGTCCGGTCGGCTCGCCCCGCACCTCTTCGGCGCCGGGCAGCGACCAGCCCGTGACGGCGGACGGGTCCTCCAGGTCGGGCAGCAGCGCGTCGACGATCGTCAGGGGGACGCGGTTGCTGTTCTGGTACGGGGCGAGCTGTTCCAGCAGCGGGCCGGTGCCGACGCGGGCGACCGGGAGCCCGTAGAACGAGGCGGCCGTCAGCAGCGCGGTGGAGAAGCAGCCGACGACCAGGGCCGGACGCATGGTGTCGAACAGCGTCTCGGCGAGGACCGGGCTGTCGAGCACGGTGAGGTCCGCGCCGAGCCGCTCCGCCTCCTGCTCCAGCGAGCGGGTCCACTGGGCCGGCGCGCTGGGGTGCGGCTTGAAGACGATCCGGGTGTGGCCGAGGGCGACCGCGCCCCGCAGCATCCGCGCGTGCAGCTCCTCCTCCTGCCGGGGCGTGAGGATGCCCAGCGTGGAGAGGTACTGGCCGAGCAGCAGCGCCGGGCCGGGGCCGCCGTCGTCGCCGGGGAACTCCACCGGTCCGGCGAGCTCGCCCAGCACCTTCAGGAAGACGTCGGTCGGCACGATCTCCGACTCGACCCCGAACTCCGTGAGCAGCAGCGGCCGCAGGCCCGGCACCAGGTCGAGGTGGAGGAGCCGGCGGATGCGGGTGCCGAGCAGCTGGTCGAGCTTGCTGCGGGTGGGGCCGTAGCTCATCAGCCCGTCGGCGTAGATGTGCACCGGGCTGTCGCCGAAGATCAGCGTGAGGGCCTGGGCGGGATTGGCCTGGATGGACTCGCAGGCGATCTCGACCGGTTCGTCGCCGAGGTCCCAGGCCTGTCGCACGGCCCGCTCCCACAGCGAGGCGTCCTGCTCCCTGGGCGACCAGCCGGCGGGGTGGAACGGCCGGATGAAGTCGTTCCAGGACCGCACGTCGTCGAACTCCGCGGTCAGCGCCTCGAATCCGGGCCGCTCGTGCAGCGGTGTGCCCAGTTCGGGCGAGGGCGAGGTGTCGCTCACGACGAGGACGCGCCGGTGCTCGGAGCGCGGGCCGAACTGGCCCGCGCGCAGCGCGGCGACCAGGGTGGCGGCGGCGTACTGCGTGCACGCCGAGAAGATCTGGGTGGTGGACCGGCCGGCCGGCGCGGTGTACGTGCCGGACATCAGGCCGCGACCTCCCGGGAGACGGAGCGGCGGCGTACCCGTCGCAGTTGGTCCGCGCGACGGTCGCCCAGCGAATTGAGCGTATCGGCGAGAATGTCCTGAGGCATGCGCCGCAGGGAAGCCGCGCTCATGGAGCGCAATTTCCGTGCCACAGCTGGTTCGAACCTTTCGATGGATTCCAGATGGTGCGCCATGACCGCGCAATAGGTGCGCACCGCCTTCGGCAGCAGCCGGTCCGCCTCCGGGTCCTGGGACGTTTCTTCCAGAACCTGGTCGAATGCGCGGACGAAGTCGAGTTGGCGCACATCACCGATCTGGGTGAGTGAGGACGCGACCCCGCGCCGGTAGAAGACTCCCGGCAGGCCGACCACCGCGAACGACGCGGCCTCGCGGTGCAGCCGCCAGATCCAGGGCCGGTCCTCCGCGGTGCGCAGCCCGTCCCGGAAGCGGAGCAGCCCCGACTCCGCGAGCCGCCGGTGATAGGCGCCGGCCCAGGCGTACGCGTAGTCCACCGGCGTCGACCGGTCGGAAGGCAGGATCACGTCACGCGGGCGCAGCACGGTGTCGCGCAGACCGTGCGGGACCCGGTGCACGGTGCGCACGCGGTCCGTGAACTGCACATGGTCCGTACGCACGAAGTCGCATCCCAGCCCCGAGATGGCGGCCAGGAGCCGCTCGTAGTGGCCGGGGACGACCCAGTCGTCCCCGTCGAGGAAGGTGAGGTACTCGCCACGCGCCGCGTCGATACCGGTGTTGCGTGCGGTGGCCAGGCCCCCGTTCTTCTCGTGCGCGACCAGGACGGCACCCGGGATCTCGCGCTCGGCGCGCTGGAGGATCTCCAGAGTCCCGTCGGTCGAACAGTCGTCGACGAAAATGAATTCGAAATCATCGCGGGCATTGGCCCGCAGACTTCTCAAGGTGTCGGGGGCATAGGCCCGTACGTTGTAGAACGGCACGATGACGGAGAGCTTAACCACGCGCCACACGCTAGGCGGAGGTCCGTCATTTGCCCTGGCCCTGACAGGGACGGCAGGTGAACGAAGAACGTCGACCTGATGAACCGGATCGATTCCCCGCTGTGCGTGCGGCATTTGTCAGGGTGATTAGCCAAGCGTCGTCGGGCTGTTAACCCGCTGTTGCCGCCACGTTGGGCCGCTCACCGAAATGCCTTCCTAAGTTCTGGGACGTGCCCCCACGTACCGAAAAGACGACCGCCCTCCGGGTAGCCGTGCTCGCCGACTCCGACACCCGATGGAAGTGGGGCGCGCTCACCGCGCGCCGGCTGACCACGGGCGCCGGCGACGCGCCTGCACCCCGCACGGAGATCAGCGGACTGCTGCTGCGCGGCCGGGCGACCCCGACACCCCGCCAGCTCGCCGAGGTCGGCGACGTCGGCATCGACACCGACCGGGTGCGCGAGGTGACGGCCGTCGAGTTCCTCGACACCGTGCGCGACGAGGGGTACGACCTCGTGGTCCTCGCCCTCGTCGGCGGCGCCGTCCAGGCGATGCTGCACGGGCTCGCCGCACTCCGGCTGCCCGCGAGGCCCGTCGTCGTCACCGGTTACGTCGGCGTCGTCTACGAGAAGCTCGCCGACGGACTGCTGCTGAGGCACGGCGCCGACGTCGTCCTCGCCAACTCCCGCCACGACGCGGACCGTTTCCGTGCCGTGTACGAGGGAGTGGGCGCCGACGCCTCGGCCGTCACGGAGGCCGCCCTGCCGTTCCTCGGCGGCGCCCCGCACCGCCCCGAACCCGGCCGCGACACCGTCGTCTTCGCCGCCCAGCCGTCCGTGCCCGCGTCCCGCGCCGACCGGACGTACCTGCTGCGCCGGCTCGTCGAGCACGCCAGGCTGCACCCCCGGCGCGAGGTACTCCTCAAGCTGCGCTCCAAGCCCGGTGAGCACACCACGCACATCGAGGAACTGCCGTACCAGCGCCTCGCCGAGAGGCTGCCCGGCGCCCTCCCGCCCAACTTCCGGCTGGTGTACGGGCACATGGGCGAGGTCCTGGACCGCACCGACCTGCTGGTCACCGTCTCCTCGACCGCCGCCCTGGAGTCCCTGCACCGGCGCATCCCCACCGCGGTCCTCACCGACCTCGGGGTCCGCGAGGCCCTCGGCAACCACCACTTCGTCGGCTCCGGCCTGCTCACCTCCTGGGACCACCTCGACGGCGGCGCCCACCCGGAGCCCGACGCCGCGTGGCTGGCCGGCCAGGGCGTCGCCGCCGACGGCACCTACGCCACGGCCTACGACACCGCCCGCGCCCGGGTCACCGCCCTGCTGGCGCGGGACCAACTGCCGGACCTCGCGCCCTACTACACACCCGCCACAGCCCCCGGCTACCTCCCCGGCATCCTCGCCCGCCACCACCTGGCCCCCGACGGCCGCCCGCTGCCCGGCGCCACGGCGCCCAAGGAGACCGGCCGGGTCAGGGGAGCGGTGCGCGAGGCGGTCCGGGACGCGGCCAGGGGCGCGTACCGCCAGGGCGTCCAGCGGGTCGCCCCCGTCATCCGGCGGATGGGCGAGCTGTGAACACCACCACCCCACCACCTCATGGAGCAGCGATGACGCAGCCCACCGTGCTCGCCGTGATCCCCGCCCGCGGCGGATCCAAGGGCGTGCCGGCCAAGAACCTCGCCCAGGTCGGCGGCGTACCCCTGGTCGTCCGGGCGGTCCGCGCCTGCCTCGCGTCGAGCGAGGTGACGGACGTCGTCGTGACGACCGACGCCCCCGCCGTCGCGGAAGCCGCCCGGGCCGCCGGCGAGGCGCTCGGCGAGACCGGCCGGCTGCACTGCGTCCAGCGCCCCGAAGCCATCGCCGGGGACACCGCGACCAGCGAGGCCGCCGTCCTGCACGCGCTGGACACGTACGAGGCGGAGCACGGCCGGACCGTGGACGTGGTCCTGCTCGTCCAGTGCACCAGCCCCTTCGTCGCCCGCGAGGACATCGACGGCGTCGCCGCCGCGGTCGCCCGGGACGGCGCCGACACGGCCGTCACCGTGGCCCCGTTCCACGGCTTCCTGTGGCGCGACGGCAGCGCGGTGGAGGACCACAACTACGGCGTCAACCACGACAAGGCCGTCCGCCCCCGCCGCCAGGACCGCCCCGAGGACCTCCTGGAGACGGGCGCCGCCTACGCGATGGACGCGGCGGGATTCCGCACCCATCGCCACCGCTTCTTCGGCCACACCGCACTGGTGCGCACCGAGCCGGCGCGCGTCCTGGAGATCGACGACCCGCACGACCTGGCCCGCGCCCGCGCCCTGGCCCCGCTGCTGGACCCCGCCCCGCTGCCCACCCGCGAGGACATCGACGCGGTCGTCCTCGACTTCGACGGCACCCAGACCGACGACCGGGTCCTCATCGACTCCGACGGCCGCGAGACGGTCGCCGTGCACCGCGGCGACGGGCTCGGCATCGCCGCCCTGCGCAAGGCGGGCGTCCCCCTCCTGATCCTCTCCACGGAACAGAACCCGGTGGTCGCCGCCCGCGCCCACAAGCTCCGCGTTCCCGTCCTGCACGGCATCGACCGCAAGGACCTCGCGCTCAAGCAGTGGTGCGACGAGCAGTCCATCGCCCCCGAGCGCGTCCTGTACGTCGGCAACGACGTCAACGACCTCCCCTGCTTCGCACTCGCC
This sequence comes from Streptomyces sp. NPDC005803, assembly GCF_040630435.1. Classification (NCBI taxonomy): domain Bacteria; kingdom Bacillati; phylum Actinomycetota; class Actinomycetes; order Kitasatosporales; family Streptomycetaceae; genus Streptomyces; species Streptomyces sp. NPDC005803. The sequence continues at coordinate 164,264 of NZ_JBEXXO010000018.1, forward strand.
GGCTGGCCCGTGGCCGTCGCGAGCGCGCACGACTCGGTCCGCGCCGCCGCGCGCGCCGTGACGACCACCCCCGGCGGCTCCGGCGCCGTCCGCGAGATCGCGGCCTGGCTCCTGGGCCCCACCCTGACCGATCCCACCCCCACCAAGTAAGTAAGGACCACCCTCATGAGCACCTCCCGCCTGCGCACCCTGGGCTCCCGCACCGCCGGCCCCGGCCACCCCGTCTACGTCACCGGCGAGATCGGCATCAACCACAACGGCGACCTCGACAACGCCATCAAGCTCATCGACGTGGCCGCCGAAGCCGGCTGCGACGCCGTCAAGTTCCAGAAGCGCACCCCGGAGATCTGCACCCCGCGCGACCAGTGGGACATCGAGCGCGACACCCCCTGGGGCCGGATGACGTACATCGACTACCGCCACCGCGTCGAGTTCGGCGAGAGCGAGTACCGGGCCATCTCCGAGCACTGCGCCGAGCGCGGCATCGACTGGTTCGCCTCCCCGTGGGACACCGAGGCCGTCGCCTTCCTGGAGAAGTTCGACGTCCCCGCCCACAAGGTGGCCTCCGCCTCGCTCACCGACGACGAACTCCTGCGCTCCCTGCGCGCCACCGGCCGCACGGTGATCCTCTCCACCGGCATGTCGACCCCGCGCCAGATCCGGCACGCCGTCGAGGTCCTCGGCTCGGACAACATCCTGCTCTGCCACGCCACTTCGACGTACCCGGCCAAGGCCGAGGAGCTGAACCTCCGCGTCATCAACACCCTCCAGCAGGAGTACCCCAACGTCCCGATCGGCTACAGCGGCCACGAGACGGGCCTCCAGACCACGCTGGCCGCCGTCGCCCTCGGCGCCGCCTTCGTCGAGCGCCACATCACCCTCGACCGCGCCATGTGGGGCTCCGACCAGGCCGCGTCCGTCGAGCCGCAGGGCCTGACCCGCCTGGTCCGCGACATCCGCACCATCGAGGCGTCGCTCGGCGACGGCGTCAAGAAGGTGTACGAGTCGGAGCTCGGCCCGATGAAGAAGCTCCGCCGGGTCCCGGGCGTCGTGGCAGAGAGCGGCGAGACGGCCCCGGCCGCCGAGCCGGTCGCGGTCTGACGGGCAGACCGGTGAACCTCGCCTTCGTCGAGAGCCCGGTCCAGCTCCTGAACGTCCTGGAGTGGGCCTACACAGAGGGGGGCGGCGGCCGTGTCGTCGCGGACGTCACCGTCGTCGTCCTCCCTCCGGTCGACCCGATGTCGCGCGGTCAACTGCGCCGGATGGCGGAGCTGGCCCGCGACGAGGGCATCACCGTGCGCTGGCAGGAGGCGCGCGGCGACTCGGGCACCCCCCTGAAGTCGCTGCGCGCCCTCACCCGCCTGGTGCGGGGCGCCGACCACATCGTCATCGGCGACCCGTTCTCCCGCTACGTACAGCTCCTGCTCTCCCTGGTCCGCCCCCGCCGGCTCACCGTGGTCGACGACGGCACCGCCACCATGGAGTTCGTCGCCCTGCTGACCCGGGGCGAGCGCCTGGTGCGCTGGCACCGCCGCGGCGGCTCCGGCCCCCGCGAGCTGGCCCTGGCCCCGGTCTCCGCCACCGCCCGCCGCCGCTTCACACCGTCCGCGGCGCGCGAGGTCGAACTGTTCACCGCGATGCCGGTGGTCCCGCCGCCGGGCATCACCCTCATCCCCAACACCTTCTCCTGGACCCGCTCGCGCTTCGGCCCGCCGCGGCTCACCAAGGGAGCGGACCTGGTCGGCACCTCGCTGGTCGAGACGGGCGTGGTCGACCGCGTCCCGTACCTGGAGGCGGTCGCCGTTCTGGCCCGTACGCACGGCGCCACCCGCTACTTCGCCCACCGCCGCGAATCCACCGAGAAGCTCCACGCCCTGGAGGCGGCCACCGGCCTGGAGATCGTCCGCCCCGACCTCCCCCTGGAACTCATCGCCCGCCGCGGCCCCATCGGCCGCACGGTCCTGAGCTTCCCCTCCACGGTGGTCCACACCCTGCCCCTCGCCCTGGTCGGCACCGAGGTGAAGGTGGCGGTCTGCGACATCGCCCCGGAATGGCTCCGCGAAACGGCGTCCCCGAGGGCCCAGGGCTTCCTCACGGGCGTCACGGAAACGGCCCGCGACGTCCAGCGGCTGTCCCCGTGGCGGGCGACGGCGGTGACCACGGAGGCGTGAGGGGGCCGGGCAGGCCCCGGCAGGATCAAACGGACATGATCTGCACGTCGTCAGTGGGGATCCACTTGTCCCGGGTCAGGATGGTCATGCCCTCGGTCTGGGCCTGGGCGGTCAGTATCCGGTCGAAGGGATCCCGGTGGTGCCCGGGCAGCCGGCCCGCCCGTACGCCGTGTCCGGCACCACTGGACCGAGGCCATTCCGCGATACGCCGGCACACCGGACTCCGGCCTCCGCGGCGCGTGGTCTCCGAGGTCGGCAGGGGCGAATGCCTTACCCACCTCACGGTCGTCCCACACGCCGTGACGCAGTCATTTATTCGTCTATGTGGCTGATCTTTTCCTGTTTCATGGTCAGTTGGAGCGGGAACAGCCTTACCCTTCACGAGTGAACCACTCGACGCCCCGCGAGACGCTCCGCGATTGTGAAGCCCGCCCCCTCACCGGAGAGGCCCTGCCCGGCTCCCTCCCCGAGCCGCTGCGCGTCGAGCTCATCGCCTTCCGCCGGGATCTGCACATGCACCCCGAGCTCGGCAACCAGGAGCACCGCACCACCGCGGCGATCAAGGCCCGGCTGGAGCAGGCCGGTCTCGAGCCGCGGGTGCTCGCCTCCGGGACCGGGCTCATGTGCGACGTCGGGACGCGGGACGAGGCGACGCGGCCGATGCTCGCGCTGCGCGCCGACATCGACGCGCTGCCGATCCCGGACACCAAGGCGGGCGTCCCCTACCGCTCCACCGTGCCGGACCGGGCGCACGCCTGCGGGCACGACGTGCACACCGCCGGTGTCCTCGGCGCCGGCCTCGTGCTCGCCGAGCTCGACCGGCAGGGGCTGCTGCCCAACCCGGTGCGGCTGATCTTCCAGCCCGCCGAGGAGGTGCTGCCGGGCGGGGCGTCCGAGGCGATCGAGGACGGAGTGCTGGAGGGCGTCGGCCGGATCATCGGCGTGCACTGCGACCCGAAGGTCGACGTGGGCCGGATCGGGCTGCGGGTCGGCGCGATCACCTCCGCCTGCGACCGGCTGGAGCTGTCCCTGGACGGCCCCGGCGGGCACACCGCCCGCCCGCACCTGACGACGGACCTGGTCACCGCCGCCGCGAAGGTGGCCACCGAGGTGCCCGCGCTGCTGGCCCGCCGGGTGGACGCGCGGGCCGGGCTCGCGGTGACCTGGGGACGTCTGGAGACCGGGCACGCCTGCAACGTGATCCCGCAGCACGCCGAGCTGTCCGGCACGGTGCGCTGCCTGGACCTGGTGGCCTGGCGCGACGCACCGGACCTGGTGCACGCCGCGATCGACGAGGTGGCCGGGATGTACGGCGCCAAGACGGTGATCGACTACGTCCGGGGCGTCCCGCCCGTGGTGAACGACGCGGCCGCGATCGACCTGCTGGCGGGAGCGATGACCGCCCGCCGCGGCGCGTACGCGATCGAGGACACCGAGCAGAGCCTGGGCGGGGAGGACTTCTCCTGGTACCTGGAGCACGTGCCGGGCGCGATGGCGCGGCTCGGGGTGCGCACGCCGGGCGACGCGCGCGGGCTGGACCTGCACCGGGGCAATTTCGACGCGGACGAGGAGGCGATCACCGTGGCCGTGGAGCTCTTCACCGCCTCCGCTCTGCTGCACGGCAACCGTCCGTAACCGGACAGGTCGCCCGCGGTTCACGACGATCCGATAACGGCTTCCGTACAGGGCTTTATCTGACATCTACGCGCGTTACGATCGCGGCGAAACCAGCGCCGGAAGAGGCGCTTCGGTCAGGTTTGAAGGAGCCTTCCCTTGCGCCGGATCACCAGGATTGCCGCTGTGGGCGTTATGTCCGCGGCACTCGCACTCAGCGTTACCGCGTGTGGCGACTCGTCCTCGTCGAGCAGCAGCTCCGACTCCAAGGACAAGAAGACCGCCCTCGCGTACGACATCGGCGGCCGCGGCGACCAGTCGTTCAACGACGCCGCCTACGCGGGTCTGGCCAAGGCCGAGAAGGACCTCGGCGTCAAGGGCACCGAGGCCGAGCCCTCCGACGGCGAGTCGGACGCGGACAAGGTCCAGCGCCTCACCTCGCTGGCCCGCGCCGGGAACAACCCGGTCATCGGCGTCGGCTTCGCCTACGCGCCCGCCATCAAGAAGGTCGCGCCGAAGTTCCCGAAGATCACCTTCGGCATCATCGACGACGCCTCGGTGACCGGCCCCAACATCGCCAACATCGTCTTCAACGAGGAGCAGGGCTCCTACCTCGCGGGTGTCGCCGCCGCCAAGGTCACCAAGACCAAGACGGTCGGCTTCATCGGTGGTGTCGAGACCCCGCTGATCAAGAAGTTCGAGGCGGGCTTCACCCAGGGCGTCAAGGACACCAACTCCGCGGTGAAGGTGATCCCCCAGTACCTGACCCAGCCGCCGAACTTCGACGGCTTCTCCAAGCCCGACCTCGGTAAGGCCGCCGCCCAGGGCCAGCTCGACAAGGGCGCCGACGTGGTCTACTCGGCAGCCGGTCTCGCCGGCACCGGGGCCATCGAGGCCGTCGCCAAGGCCGGTAAGTGGAACATCGGCGTCGACTCGGACCAGTACAACCAGAAGGGCCTCGCGGCCTACAAGGAGTCCATCCTGACGTCGGTCACCAAGGACGTCGAGGACTCGGTCTTCAACCTGATCAAGTCCGTGGTGGACGGCAAGCCGCAGACCGGTGAGATCCGCTACGGCCTCGACAAGGACGGCGTCGGCCTGGCCATGTCGAACCCGAAGTTCACCGCGATGACCGAGGTCATCGCCGCCGTGGACAAGGCCAAGCAGGAGATCATCGACGGCAAGATCACCGTCAAGACCACCCCGTAACGACCCCGGTCGTACGGTTGGATTCCCCGTGGGCCCGGAGCGCGCAGCATCGCTGCTCCGGGCCCGCGGAGTACTTCTCGAAGTAGTTCCGCCCGTTGCAGTGCCCTCTCGGACAGGCTTCGAACCCGGCGTTCGGGCCGCGCTGTGCACATGCGTTTGACGATTCGGCAACGCTACGCGTGTAGACAGCCTTCAGGCGCGATAACTTCACCCCGCCCCCCAGGGGATGCCTGACAATCCCGCGTGGGCCGCCGCCCGCTGATCCACGCGGAATCGTCAGACACCCCCTGCCCCTCCGCCCCCGCTCCTGTCCGGCCAAGGAGAGTGCGTCATCAACGCGTCCAGCAGCCCCCCTGCCGTGGAACTGCACGGCATCACCAAGCGTTTCCCCGGCGTCGTCGCCAACCACGACATCGGCATCACCGTGCGCAAGGGCACGGTCCACGCCCTCGTCGGCGAGAACGGTGCCGGCAAGTCCACCCTGATGAAGATCCTCTACGGCATGCAGAAGCCGGACGAGGGCACCATCGCCGTGGACGGCGAGCAGGTCTCGTTCAACAACCCGGGCGACGCCATCGCGCGCGGCATCGGCATGGTGCACCAGCACTTCATGCTCGCCGACAACTTCACCGTCCTGGAGAACGTCGTCCTCGGCGGCGAGAAGCTGCACGGCATCGGTTCCGCCGCCCGCAAGAAGATCAAGGAGATCTCGGACGCCTACGGCCTGGGGGTCCGGCCCGACGCGCTCGTCGAGGACCTCGGGGTCGCCGACCGGCAGCGCGTGGAGATCCTCAAGGTCCTCTACCGCGGCGCCCGCATCCTCATCCTCGACGAGCCGACCGCGGTGCTCGTCCCGCAGGAGGTGGACGCGCTCTTCGCGAACCTCCGCGAGCTCAAGGCCGAGGGCCTCACCGTCATCTTCATCTCGCACAAGCTCGGCGAGGTCCTCTCGGTCGCCGACGAGATCACCGTGATCCGGCGCGGCACGACGGTGGGCACCGCCGACCCCGCGCAGACCACCACCAAGCAGCTCGCCGAGCTGATGGTCGGCAGCGAACTGCCGTCGCCCGAGACCCGTGAGTCCACGGTGACGGACGTGCCGATGCTCCGCGTCGAGGGGCTCTCCCTCAGCATGACCGACCCGGACGGAGTCGTCCGCGACGTCCTGTCCGACGTCGGCTTCACCATCCACAAGGGCGAGGTCCTCGGCATCGCGGGCGTCGAGGGCAACGGCCAGACCGAGCTGATCGACGCCCTCATCGGGATGAAGGCGGCGGACAGCGGGGTGATCACCCTGGACGACGAGGACATCTCGCGCGCCCCCACGCGCAAGCGGCGCGAGCGCGGCATCGGCTACATCCCCGAGGACCGCCACCGGCACGGAGTCCTGCTGGACGCACCGCTCTGGGAGAACCGCATCCTCGGCCACGTCACCGAGAAGCCCAACAGCCGCGGCTTCCTGCTGGACACCAAGGCGGCTCGCGCCGACACCGTGCGGATCGTGCGCGAGTACGACGTCCGCACCCCGGGCATCGAGGTCACGGCCGCGTCCCTCTCCGGCGGCAACCAGCAGAAGCTGATCGTCGGCCGGGAGATGAGCCACGCGCCCAAGCTCCTGATCGCCGCCCACCCCACCCGTGGCGTGGACGTCGGCGCGCAGGCGCAGATCTGGGACCAGATCCGCGACGCCCGTCGCGAAGGGCTCGCCGTCCTGCTCATCTCGGCGGACCTGGACGAGCTCATCGGGCTCTCCGACACCCTGCGCGTCATGTACCGCGGACAGCTCGTGGCGGACGCCGACCCCGCCACCATCACCCCCGAGGAACTGGGCTCGGCCATGACCGGCGCCGCCGCAGGTCACCTCGAAGCAGCACCGGAGGACGAGGCCTGATGAAGAAACTCGACAAGGACCGGCTGATCCTGGGCTTCGCCGGACCGGCACTCGCCCTGGTCGTCGCCTTCGTGCTCAGCACCCTGGTGCTGCTCGTGTCGAACCGCGATCCGTTCGAGCTGTACCGGCTGCTCTTCGAGCAGGCGTCGTACTCCGACGTACAGGTACTGATCATCAACCAGGCCGGTACGTACTACCTCGCCGCTCTCGCGGTCGCGGTCGGCTTCCGGATGAACCTCTTCAACATCGGCGTCGACGGCCAGTACCGCCTCGCGGCGATGATGGCCGCCCTCGTCGGCGCGAGCGTCGACCTTCCCGGACCGTTCCAGATCACCCTGATCGTCGTCGTGGCGATGCTGGTGGGCGCGTTCTGGGCGGGCATCGCGGGCATCCTCAAGACGACCCGGGGTGTGAGTGAGGTCGTCTCCACGATCATGCTCAACTCCATCGCGACGTCACTGATCGCCTGGCTGATCCTGCCGAAGAACTTCGGTGACCAGGCAGCCGGGTCCAACAACCTCACGACGGGCGACATCGCCGAGTCCGGCTGGTTCCCGGGACTGTCCCTGGGCCCCGAGTCCGGAGAGATCTACGGCTTCACCTTCGTCGCCGCCGGCTGCGGCCTCGTGTACTGGTTCGTCCTCAACCGCACCCGCTTCGGCTTCGACCTGCGGGCCACCGGCGCCAGTGAGAGCGCCGCCCAGGCATCCGGCGTGGACGCCAAGAAGATGATCCTGACGTCCATGCTCATCTCCGGCGCGGTCGCCGGTCTGGCGGGCATGCCGACGCTGCTCGGCGACACCCACACCTACAGCCTCGACTTCCCGGTCGGCATCGGCTTCACCGGCATCACCATCGCCCTGCTCGGCCGGAACCACCCGGTGGGCATCGCCCTCAGCGCCCTGCTGATCGCGTTCCTGGACAAGGCGTCCTCCCCCCTCGACCAGTTCGGGTTCGAGAAGGAGATCGCCACGATCATGCAGGGCCTGATCGTGATCTCCGTCGTCATCAGCTACGAGCTGGTCCGCCGTTACGGGACCCGCCGTCAGCAGCAGAAGGTCGGCGAAGAGCTCGCCGCCGGCCACGCCCTCACGACCGAGAAGGAGGCGGCCCTGTGAGCACCAGCAAAGTCTCCGCCGCACCCGTCGCCCCCAAGAAGGGCGGCGGCCGCAAGCTCTCCCTGCCGGCCGTCCTGCTGATCATCGCCGGCGCGCTCGCCCTCGTCTCGCTGGTCCGGCTGATCAGCGGCGCGAACGACATCACCTCCGTGGGCCAGGTCGCGGGCGCCCTGGAACTGGCCGTTCCCATCGGTCTCGCCGGCCTCGGCGGTCTGTGGGCCGAGCGGGCCGGTGTCGTCAACATCGGGCTCGAAGGCATGATGATCCTCGGCACCTGGTTCGGCGCCTGGGCCGGGTTCCAGTGGGGCCCGTGGGTCGGCGTCCTGTTCGGCATCATCGGCGGCGCGCTCGGCGGTCTGCTGCACGCGGTCATGACGGTCACCTTCGGCGTGAACCACATCGTCTCCGGTGTGGCGATCAACATCCTCGCCGTCGGCGTCACCCGCTACCTCTCGAACTTCACCTTCGCCGACGAGCCGGGCGGCTCCTCCAAGCAGTCCCCCCGCCTGGAGGAGATCGACAAGATCACCATTCCAGGTCTCTCCGACTGGCTGCAGGACCTCCAGCAACACCACTGGTTCTTCGTCTCCGACCTCGCCGGCATCATCGGCGGGCTCGTGACCGGACTGTCCCTGCTGACCGTCGTCGCCCTGCTGCTGATCCCCGGCACCTGGTGGGTGCTGTGGCGCACGGCGTTCGGCCTGCGGCTGCGCTCCTGCGGCGAGAGCCCGGTGGCCGCCGAGACCCTCGGCGTGAACGTCTACAAGTACAAGTACATCGCCGTCGTCATCTCCGGCGGACTGGCCGGTCTCGGCGGCGCCTTCCTCTCCATCGTCGCGACCAGCATCTACCAGGAGGGCCAGACCGGCGGCCGCGGTTACATCGGTCTCGCCGCGATGATCTTCGGTAACTGGATGCCGGGCGGCATGGCCCTGGGCGCCGGACTCTTCGGCTTCACCGACAGCCTCAAGCTGCGCGGCGGCGCGGAGAACGTGCACGCGATGCTGCTGCTCCTGGCGATCCTGCTCGTGATCGTCGCCTTCTGGCAGCTGTACAGGAAGAAGTACGTGGCCGCGGTGATCTCGGCGGCCTGCTCCGCACTGCTGTTCACCTGGTACGGGCTGACGGACCAGGTCCCGAGCCAGTTCGTCGACGCCGCCCCGTACGTCACCACGCTCCTCGTGCTCGCGCTGTCGTCCCAGCGGCTGCGGATGCCCAAGGCGGACGGCGTGCCGTACCGCAAGGGCGAGGGCAAGTGACCGCGGACGTCACGCCCCCGGTCGACTGGGAGGCACTGCGTACGGCCGCCCGGGACGCCATGTCCCGGGCCTACGCCCCGTACTCGGGCTACCCGGTCGGCGCGGCCGCCCTCGTCGACGACGGCCGTACGATCGCCGGCTGCAACGTCGAGAACGCCTCGTACGGCATCGGGCTGTGCGCCGAGTGCGGACTGGTCTCCCAGCTGCACGCCACCGGCGGCGGCCGTCTGACCCACTTCACCTGCGTGGACGGGGCGGGCGAGATCCTGGTGCCGTGCGGCAGGTGCCGGCAGCTGCTGTACGAGTTCGGCGGACCGGAACTCGTCCTGGAGACCCCGGACGGCTTCCGCACGCTCGACGAGATGCTGCCGCAGGCGTTCGGCCCCGCGCACCTCGGCTGACCACCGCTTCGTTCCCCACCGCCGGACGGGCCCCCGGACCACTGAGGGCCCGTCCGGCGGTTCTCACATCCTCTATGCGCGTAGAGTCACCACACTCATGCGTACGTACCGGCCGGAAGGACTCCAGGACATGGACGCCATCTCCGTCATCCGCACCAAGCGGGACCGAGGCGAGCTGACCCCCGAGCAGATCGACTGGGTCATCGACGCGTACACCCGCGGCGAGGTCGCCGACGAGCAGATGTCCGCACTGGCCATGGCGATCCTGCTCAACGGCATGAACCGTACGGAGATCGCCCGCTGGACCGCCGCCATGATCGCCTCCGGCGAGCGGATGAACTTCGACGCGCTCTCCCGCCCCACCACCGACAAGCACTCCACCGGCGGCGTCGGCGACAAGATCACCCTGCCGCTCGCCCCGCTGGTCGCCGCCTGCGGCGCCGCCGTACCGCAGCTCAGTGGCCGCGGCCTCGGCCACACCGGTGGCACGCTCGACAAGCTGGAGTCCATCCCCGGCTGGCGCGCGCACCTCTCCAACGCGGAGATGCTGAACGTCCTCGACACGACCGGCGCCGTCATCTGCGCGGCGGGCGACGGCCTGGCCCCCGCCGACAAGAAGCTGTACGCGCTGCGCGACGTCACCGGCACCGTCGAGGCCATCCCGCTCATCGCCAGCTCGATCATGTCCAAGAAGATCGCCGAAGGCACCGGCGCACTCGTCCTGGACGTCAAGGTCGGCTCCGGCGCCTTCATGAAGACGATCGACGACGCCCGCGAACTGGCCTCCACCATGGTCGCCCTGGGTACCGACAGCGGCGTACGCACGGTCGCCCTGCTCACCGACATGGCCACCCCCCTCGGTCTGACCGCGGGCAACGCCCTGGAGGTCCGCGAATCGGTGGAGGTCCTGGCCGGCGGCGGCCCGAAGGACGTCATCGACCTCACCCTCGCCCTCGCCCGCGAAATGCTGGACGCCGCCGGACTCAAGGACGCCGACCCGGAGAAGGCCCTCGCGGACGGCTCGGCCATGGACGTCTGGCGCCGCATGATCTCCGCCCAGGGCGGCGACCCGGACGCCACGCTGCCGGTCGCCCGCGAACAGCACGTCGTCACGGCCCCGTCCTCCGGCGTCCTGACCCGCCTGGACGCCTACGACATCGGCGTCGCCGCCTGGCGCCTCGGCGCGGGCCGCGCCCGCAAGGAGGACCCGGTCCAGGCCGGCGCGGGCGTCGAACTGCACGCCAAGCCGGGCGACGAGGTGACGGCCGGCCAGCCGCTGCTGACGCTGCACACGGACACCCCGGAGAAGTTCGAGTACGCGCTGAAGGCGCTGCCGGAGGCGTACGACATCGCCCCGTCAGGCACGCCGTTCACGGCCACGCCGGTGGTGCGGGAACGTATCGCCTGACCTCTCCTGACCTGCGACCTGCGACCTGCGGCTTCCTCGTACGGGTGAACGGGACCGGTGGACTGCCACCGGTCCCGTTCGGCATGCTGGACTCGGTGACGCACCGATAAGAGGAGACCGCCATGAGCGCACTCACTGTCGACCCCGTGCCGGGCTTCGGCCAGGACTGGGACGACCTCGTCCGGATCTGGGAGGAGACGGACGCGCCCGAGGGCTGCAAGGTGGAGATCATCGAGGGGATCGTCACCGTGTCGCCACCGCCGTCCAAGGACCACAACACCACTGCTGAACTGCTACAGCGCAGGCTCTACGGCGTCATCCCGGATGACTGGGGGATCTACCAGACCCTCGGCGTCTCCGTGCCGGGCCGTGCCGGGCTCTACATCCCCGACCTCGTCGTGCTGCCGCGAGCGGTGGCCACCGGGCCGGGCAACCGCGTCCCGGCGGAAGAGGTACGGCTCGTCGTCGAGATCACCTCGCGGGCCAACGCCAACCACGACCGCATCGGCAAGACACACGGGTACGCGCAGGCCGGCGTCGAGCTCTTCCTGCTCCTCGATCCCTGGCACTCCGGCCGCCCCACCGCCACGCTGTACGGGGAGCCGGCCGACGGCACGTACCGCGTGCTGAACACGGTCGAGTACGGGGAGAAGCTGACGCTTCCCGAGCCGTTCGGGCTGGATCTGGACACCGGGATCTTCCCCGTGAGCTGAGAAGCACCACAGCGCCGCGATGAGTTTCGCCCGCATCGCCGGTCTCCTAGGTATGGATCCCTTGTCACCGGCCGTCCTCGTCCTCTCCGGACGCGTCACCCGGGCCGGTACGCCCCGCCTCTGCGCCGACCTGGAGGCGATACTGACCACGTCGGACGCCGCGGTGGTGGACTGTGACGTGGGCGGCGTCGTGGAGCCGGATCTGGCCTCCGTGGAGGCGATCGCCCGCCTCTCACTGGTCGCACGCCGGGCGGGCGGCAGACGGCTGCGGCTGCGCGGGACCCCGCCCGAGCTTCAACTGCTCATCGATCTGGTGGGGTTGGCGGACGTGGTCGGCCTGGACGACGTGCCTTCCTGAGGGGGCGGGGCGTCGGCGTCCCGGTCAGGCCGGGGCGGCCCCGCGGATCAGCCGCCGATCACCGCGTAGTCGCTGACCACTTCACCCAGTCCTTGCGCGACGCCCCAGCCGGCGACCGTGAGCACCACCCACCCCGCCACCAGCCCTCGCCCCACGCCCCGTCTCACGCCGCGTCCGCCTCCAGGTGGTCCGGCAGGCCGAACAGCGGGAACCAGCGCGGGGTGTCCAGGAAGCAGTGCATCCCGGTGATCGCGCCGGCCTGGATGTCGATGACCTGGACCGCCCACGGCACGAAGCCGGGGCCGTCCGGATTCGGCTTGTAGTGTGCGAACGCCGGGGTGCCGTTCGCCGACGTGGCGACCAGCCGGGAGCCCTCGCAGGACGCCCCGATGGACGTCATGAAGCCCGCGATGTCGTCGTGCCCCTGGAGCCAGAGGTCGAACGGCGGCATGGTCATCACGGCGTCCTCGTGGAGGAGCGCGGTCAGGGCCTTCATGTCGTAGCCCTCGAACGCCGCCACGTACCGCTCCAGGAGCTTGCGCTGTTCCTCGTCGAGCGGGTCGGCGGTGTCGGCCGTCGAGGCGGAGCCCTGGTGCTCGGTCAGCGTCGCCCGGGCCCGTTGCAGGGCGCTGTTGACCGAGGCGACCGAGGTGTCGAGCAGTTCGGCGACCTCGCTCGCCTTCCACGCGAGCACCTCGCGCAGGATCAGGACCGCCCGCTGCTTAGGCGGAAGGTGCTGGAGCGCGGCGACGAACGCGAGCCGTACCGACTCGCGCGCCACCGCCGCCTCCGCCGGGTCGGCGACCGTCGGCAGGATCCGCCCGTCCGGCATCGGCTCCAGCCAGGTGTTCTCCGGGAGCGGGTTGAGCGCGGCCTGCGCGAGCGGGGTCGGACCGGTCAGATCGACCGGCCTGGCCCGCTTGTTGCCCGCGTTCAGCATGTCGAGACAGACGTTCGTCGCGATGCGGTAGAGCCAGGACCGCAGCGAGGAGCGCCCCTCGAACTTGTCGAAGTTGCGCCACGCGCGCACCAGGGTGTCCTGGACCGCGTCCTCCGCCTCGAAGGCCGAGCCGAGCATCCGGTAGCAGTAGCCGGTCAGCTCGACCCGGTGTCCCTCCAGACGGCTGTCGATGTCGGTCGTCGTCGCCGTCAGATCAGTCATCGCTTCACTTCACCCCTGTTGTGCTGTGACACCGCTCACTCCAGCACTTCGGAAGCTACCGCAGAGGACTGACAACGGGGGCGGGAAGAGGAGAAGCGGTCACGTTCCGAGCTTGCGCCCGTACACGTAGACGTCGTCGCCGTTCTTCAACAGGTTCCAGTATGACTTCGCGTCGGCGGTGCGCATGTTGACGCAGCCGTGCGAGCCCGGCGGGTTCCACATCTTCACGCCGACCGCGTGGAAGGCCTGGCCGCCGTCGAAGAACTGCGAGTACGGCATCGCCACGTGGTAGAGCGACGAGACGTGGTTCTTGTGCTTCCAGTAGATCTTCTTCGCCCCGGTCCGGGTCTCGTACCCGTCCCGGCCGGTCCGCACCGGCACCGGCCCGAACTTCAGCTTGCTGCCGTCCTGGATCCAGGTGATCTGCCGGGTCAGGTCCACGCACGCGATGCGCCCCTTGTTGGTGGGGCACTTCCTGGCCTTGTTCGGGTTCTTCCCGGCCGCCTTCTGCGCGGTGATCGTCTGCATGGTGCGCCAGGTGACCGGCCCGGCGTAACCGATCGTGGGCGTGACCCCGTACGTGCTCTGGAACGAGCGGATCGCCTTGCAGTCGGCCGCCGACTGCTTGCCGTCCACCTTCAGGTGCAGGTACTTCTCGACCTGCTTCTGGTACGGGCCCTTGGACGTCGTGCAGGACGCCGCCTGGGCGGTGCCGCCGGTCCCGAGCACGAACGCCGGTATCGCGGTCAGTCCGGCGACGGACAGCGCGAGCCCGCGCCGCATCCGGACGCCTCGTATGTTCCGCATGATCCCTGTGCTTTCCATGTACGCCAACTCCCCTTCGCGCGCCGTGCGGTGATTCCGCCTGCTAGACGCGCGTCGGGGAGTGGATGGTTGTGCGTCGAATGTCTCAGTTCTGTACGGACGCCGTCGCGACGGCCGGCCGGCGCCGCTCGACACGCGCCGCACGCGTGCCGTACAGCGTGATCGAGGCGACTCCGAGGACCGCGAGCAGTCCGAGCGTGACCGTGCCCGCCCAGCCCCCGGCGTGGAAGGCGACCGCGCCGAGCGTGCCGCCCGCGCTGGAGCCCAGGTAGTACGCCGACTGGTAGAGCGCCGAGGCCTGGGCGCGCCCGGTGGTCGCCGTACGGCTCACGGAGGACGAGGCGACCGCGTGCCCGGCGAAGAAGCCGGCCGTGATCAGGACCAGGCCGAGGAGCACGGCGGCCAGCTGGTCGGCCAGCGAGAGCAGCAGACCGGCGGCCGTGGTGGAGACGGCGAGGTAGAGCGCGCCCCGGCGGCCCAGCCGGCCGACGAGCCGCCCCGCGGCCGCGGAGGAGACCGTGCCGACGAGATAGACCAGGAAGATCGAGCCGACGACACCCTGCGGCAGGTTGAACGGCGCCTCGACGAGCCGGTAGCCGATCACCGTGTAGACCGCGCCGAACACCGTCATGAACAGTGCGCCGATCGCGTACAGCCGGCGCAGCAGCGGGTCGGAGAGGTGCCCTCCGACGGTCTTCGCCAGGGCCCTCGGATTCAGCGAACCCGGGGTGAAGTGCCGGGCCCGGGGAATCATGAAGTGGAAGACGACCGCGCAGACCACGGCCAGCAGCCCCACCGCGCCGAGCGCCGCCCGCCAGCCCCACGCCTGGGCGATCCAGCCGGTGAGGATGCGGCCGCTCATGCCGCCGATGCTGTTGCCGGCCACGAACAGTCCGATCGCGGCGACGAGCGCCTTCGGCCGGACCTCCTCCGCCAGGTACGCCATCGCCGAGGCGGGCAGACCCGCGAGCGCGGCGCCCTGGATCGCGCGCAGCGCGATCAGCCAGCCCAGCGACGGCGCGAACGGCACGAACAGCCCGACCGCCACGGCCACCACCAGCGAGGCGGTCATCATCTGCCGCCGCCCGAACCGCTCGGACAGCGCGCTCATCGGCAGCACACACAGCGCCAGCGCGCCCGTCGCGGCGGACACCGTCCAGCTCGCCTGCCCGGCCGTCGCGCCGAAGGACGCGGAGACGGCGGGCAGCAGCGCCTGGGTGGAGTAGAGGAGTGCGAACGTCGCGACACCGGCGGCGAAGAGCGCGAAGCTCATCCGGCGGTAGCCGGGGCGTCCGGGCTCGAGCCGGTCCGCGACGGCGGGTACGGCGGGAACGGTTGCGGCGACGGGGGACGACTGGGTCGAGGCGGCCACGATGAGGGTGGACGCCCCGGTACTGGCAGGAGGCATGCCACGAACGTAGGCCGCCACGTTTCATGCGTCCAATGCACAGACACGCGATAATCAATCCCATGGCGCATCAGTACAGCTCACAGCCTCGGCTGTCACCGAGCAGTTACGAAGAAGACATCCGCGCGGTCCTTGCGCCGCGCCTCGTGTACTTCGAGGCCGTCGCCCGCCACGAGCACGTCACCCGCGCCGCGCACGAGCTGGGCGTCCCGCAGTCCACGCTCTCGCGGGCCATGGTCCGCCTGGAACAGGACCTGGGCGTCGCCCTCTTCGCCCGCAAGGGCCGCACCGTCTCCCTCACCCCCGCGGGCCGCACCTTCCTCGGTTCCGCCGAGCGGGCCCTCGCCGAGGTGGAGAAGGCCGCCGACTCGGTACGGGCCGACGCCGACCCCACCGCGGGCAGGGTCGCCTTCGGCTTCCTGCACACCATGGGCTCGGAAACCGTCCCCGCCCTCATCCGGGCCTTCCGCGTCGACCACCCCCGGGTCCGCTTCCAGCTCGTCCAGAACTACGGCGAGGCCATGCTCGAACGCCTCCGCGCCGGCGGCCTCGACCTCTGCCTCACCTCACCGGTCCCCGACGCCCCGGACCTCGTCGCCCGCCGCCTGGACGAACAGCGGCTGCGCCTGGTGGTCCCCGAGGACCACCGCCTGGCCACCCGCCGCCGCATCCGCCTGGCGGAGGCCGCCGACGAAACCTTCGTCACCCTGGAACCCGGCTACGGCCTGCGCCGCATCACGGACGACCTGTGCACGGAGGCGGGCTTCGTCCCGCGCGTCGCGTTCGAGGGCGAGGAGGCCGAAACCCTCCGCGGTCTGGTCGCGGCCGGCCTGGGCGTGGCGCTGCTCCCGCCCCCGGCGGTGGCCCGCCCCGGAGTGGTGGAGCTGACGGTGACGGCACCCCGGGCCGCGCGGGAGATCGGTGTGGCGTGGCTGGACGGGCACCCGGACACCCCACCGGTGGCGGCGTTCAAGAAGTTCCTGCTGTCGCGGCGGGGGAACCTGCTGCCGGACTGACGGGGCGGGTCAGGAGGCGGGGGAGGCGGACGCGTACGGGGTGAAGACCGACCAGGCGGTGGGGGAGACGGTGAAGGGCGGGCGGGACGTGTCCTTGGAGTCGCGTACGTGGACGGCGTCGGGGCGCAGGGCGACCTCGACGCAGTTGTCGCCGCCGCTGCCGCTGTAACTGCTCTTGAACCAGGCCAGTTCGGTACTCATAGCGCTCCTAGCATCTGCTTCAGCAGGCCCGCCGAGGCCTCGTGGCTCAGCGCCTGTGAGCGCATCTTGCCATAGCGCTGGAGCATGGCACTGACCACTTTCGGGTCGGTGAGGAGGGTGCTGCTGTCATGGCCTTCGACGTAGCCGAACCAGCTGTTCGAGGGAGTCTCGGCGAGGTACATCTGCCCGTCGATGCCGGAGTGATCCGGCTGCCTGAGCGGCATGACGAGAACCTCTACGTTGCGTCGGCCGCCCTGCCTCAGCACGTTGTCGATGAGTGCGGACGTGACCTGCGCACCCCCTAAGCGGCGTTCGAGTACGGCTTGTTCGATGAGGAACGAGAAGGAGGTGTTGGGGCGTCCCCGCAGGAGATCCTGGCGCGCCAGACGTGCGGCCACCTGCTGCTCGAACGCGTCCTCCGCGAGTGGTGGAAGGCGCCGTTCGAACACCGCCCGGATGTACTCCTCCGGCTGCAGCAGTCCCGGGACGCCCCGGCACTCGTACGCGTACAGCGTGATCGCCTCCTCCTCGATCCCCGCCCACTGCTGGAACCAGGAGGCCAGCCCGGCCCTCCTCCGCAGACTTCGCGCGGCAGCGGCGAGGACCTTGCCCGCTACCGGCCCCAGGGCCTCGGTCGCCCGCTCCGGGAGGTTTTCGGGCGGGAAC
This sequence comes from Streptomyces sp. NPDC005803, assembly GCF_040630435.1. NCBI lineage: Bacteria > Bacillati > Actinomycetota > Actinomycetes > Kitasatosporales > Streptomycetaceae > Streptomyces > Streptomyces sp. NPDC005803. The sequence goes on from NZ_JBEXXO010000018.1 coordinate 181,684, forward strand.
CGCTTGCCCTGCTCGATCTTGGCGATGTAGGCGGGCGAGTACCGCACGCGGGGTGCGAACTCCTCCTGCGTGAGGCCGGCGGCCTCGCGCAGGGCCTTCATGACCGCACCGAACGTCTTGAGGCTGTCGGAGGGTTCGGGTTCGCCGTTGGATGTGGTGCTCTCGTGGTCCGCCGTCATCGCCGCTCCGTCTTCCGCGCCTCGATCAACTCGGCCATGATTACGGACGGTGACTCGCCCCGTCCAGAGCGTCAACCCATACAGCTGGATCTGTATGGGTGTTGTTCCTGCTGGAAGGGGCGGCCGGGGCGGAACGCTGAGCGCATGACAGCACTGCAAGCCCAACCACCCGTGACCGTATGTGCGTTCGCCCAGCGGTGCTCGGCCACGCGTCTGGGGGCGACCCTCGCGCGGCGCCTGGCCGTATGGAAGCTCGACGTCTGGGGGATCCCGTACGGCACCCCGCTCTCCGACGACGTGGCACTCCTTGTCGCGGAGCTCGCCGCCAATGCGGTCCTGCACGGACGCGTACCGGGGCGGGACTTCGAGCTGCGGCTCTCGTACACCCACGAGACCGGCGTCGTACGCGTCGAGATCTCCGATACCCATGACGCTCGCCCCGACCCCACGTCCGTTCCTCCGCCCGACGCGGAGGCCGACGGTGGCAGGGGCCTGCTCATCGTGGAGGCCGTCGCCGGCCGCTGGGGCGTGAGCGACCGGCTCGGGCCGGGCAAGACGGTGTGGGCGGAGACGGGGCCGGTCGACCGCCGGACACGAGGGCCACGGCTCGATCCGAGCGGTAGGCGGGGTGAGTCGCCCACCGAGCGCGCTCGGTGAAGCTGACGTCTACGCAGTCGAACCGGGCCCCCTCACGTTCTGGAACCGGCAGCAACGCTCGCATTGATCGTGTCGAAGCAGACCCGGTCCGTAGCCGCGTCGAAGTAGAACCGTCCGGGATACGTCCCGCCCGTCACCTGGCGGTCGAAGGACTCGCTACGGACCCACCGGGCCTTCTTCGGCATGAACGGCGCAAGTTCTTCCGGCAGTCGGGGTGGCTTCTCGGCCTGAAAACCTCGCTGCGACGCCCCCACGATGGAGGCGACGGCACCGGCCCGCAGCTGGGCGAAGCCCACCACACGAAGGTCGGTGGGGCCAGGAATCCTCGAATCGGTGGTACCCGGCACGACGCCGAGCCAATGTGCGTCGGAGAGCGGGCCGAGCGTGGCGAACCGACGTTCGAGCGGTTCGGAGTCCGTACGGACTTCGTTGCCGTCTTTCTCCCTGGCAGTCGACGTACACGCCACCAGTACGGTCGCCAGGCACAGCGCGAGCGCGCCCCGACGTCTGAGGCCCGCCGAGCCGACCATAAAAGCGCCCCCACAGCCCGCACCCAAAGGCCCTGATCCTAGCTGTCCGCTCAAAGCCCGCTGCCCCTCGGAAGGGGAATCGTCATCTGGGCAACCGCATGAGAGCGGCCTCGGCAGCGTGAGCGATGAGGGCGTCGTCGCGTCCGGCATCCTTGGTGTCGCGCCGCGAGAGGACGGACAGGACGAGGGGGGCGGCGTCGGGTGGCCAGATGACCGCGATGTCGTTGCGCGTGCCGTAGCCCCCGGTGCCGGTCTTGTCCGCGACCTGCCATCCGTCGGGAGTGCCGGCCCGGATGGTGTGGTCACCGGTCGTGTTGCGCCTGAGCCAGTCGGTCAGTACCGCCCTCTTGTCCGCCGGGAGAGTGGTGCCCAGGACGTACGCGCGCAGATCCTCGGCGAGGGCGCGGGGCGTGCTGGTGTCGCGGAGGTCCCCTGGGGTCGCGTCACTGAGCGCGGTCTCGTAGCGGTCACAGCGGGTGATGCTGTCACCCAGCGCGCGCAGGGCGTCCTGGAGGCTCCGAGGGCCGCCGAGTTCGCGGAAGAGGAGGTTGGCCGCGGCGTTGTCGCTGTAGCGGACGGCTGCGTCGCACAGCTCACGCAGGGTGAGTCCGGCGGCGACGTGCTGCTCGGTGATCGGCGAGTTGTCGACGAGGTCGTCGCGGTCGTAGCGCACGAGCCGGTCGAGCTGTCGCAGGGAGTTCCTGTCGAGTACGGCGCCGGCGAGCAGTGCCTTGCAGGTGGAGGCGTAGGCGAAGCGTTCGTCGGGCCGGTGGGTCACGGTCCGGCCGCTGCCGGTGTCGAGTGCGTAGACGCCCAGCCGGGCGTCGAACTTCCGCTCCAGTTCCATGAACGCGCGCTCCGCACGGAGATCGGCAGACGGCGGTGATGCGGATGGCTTCGCTGCGGGCGGAGTCGGACCGGATGTCGTCGGGGCGGTGTCGTCCGGGGTGGCGGCACACCCGGCGAGAGGCAGGGTCGCGGCTCCAGCCAGCACGGCGAGGGCGGCGCGACGGGAGACGCGAGTGCGACGGTGCATGAGGTGTGGACGTTCCCTTCGGTGGCGGCCGTTCGGACAGGCCGCTGCTGCTCACTGTGCGAGGTTGTACAGGAACCGCGCAGCGACCGGGCCCCCATCAGCGCCCCCGGAACCCGCCGTCTTCGAGGAGCGCCGCCCGCCCGGGCGGCAGTGGAGGAACTACGGGGCACCAGGGCACCTGACGGAGTCCCGCGGTGGCGGAGAGAGGGCCCGGTGACCAATCTCCCCGGGCCCCTCACCCCTGCAACGACCTCCCGAACCCCGCCGCCAGCGGCATCCGCAGTCCCAGCGGCGGCGGGGCCGCCAGTGCGTCGGCGACCGGGCGCGCGTAGCCCCGGCCGAAGAGGGAGCCGCGGATGAAGTCCGTGGCCAGGGCCGTCACTTCGGCGTTGTGCTGGCGCAGTGCGTGGCCGTCCGAGTGGACCTCGAAGCGGCAGGTGTCGCGGTTGGACTTCTTGGCCCGTTCGGCCAGGCGGAACGACAGCTCGGGGTCGGAGCGGGCGTCGTTCGTGCCGTGGACCAGCAGGACCTGGCGGCCGACCAGGTGCTTGACCGGCTCCGGTTCGGCGTCAGGGTCGCCCGGGAGCCAGGGGGCCATCGCGAGGACCGAGGTGACGGCCGGGTGGCCGCCCGCGCGGAGGGCCGCGCGGCCGCCCATGCCGTGGCCGGCCAGGCAGACGGGGATGTCGCCGTAGCGGCGTACGACCTCGTCCACCGCCCATTCGGCGTCCGCCGCGAGGTGGGCGTCCGTGGTGTTCCAGCCGCGGCAGCGGTAGTGCACGACGTGGGCGGCGAGGCCGTCGTCGCCGCCGGCGCGGGCCAGGGCCCGGGCCAGCGGGAGCCGGCGGGCGTAGGAGAGGGGGGAGGGGCGGCGGTACGAGTGGGGCTCGCCGTCGGGGAGCAGCAGGACGACGCCGCTGACCGTGATGGATGCTCCGGCCGTCCTGACGGCCCGTCCCAGCCTTGCAGCAGGCAGGGGGAGTGCGCGCTGTGCCATGACGTAACAGTGTCAGAAGCGCGGGTGTACGCCACCTGTCTTCGCGGTCTCTGTTACGTATCGCCGGGGCGGCGCTCTACGCGCGTAGGCGCTAGAGTGCGTAGATGATGAGCCCGACCCGTAATGTGCCCGGCCAGGACCAGATCCGGCGTGCCCCCAAGGTCCTTCTCCACGACCACCTCGACGGCGGCCTGCGCCCCGGGACGGTCGTCGAACTCGCCGCCGCGAACGGATACGACGGCCTTCCGGAGACCGAGGCCGACAAGCTCGGCATCTGGTTCCGGGAAGCCGCCGACTCCGGTTCTCTGGAGCGGTATCTGGAGACGTTCGCCCATACCTGCGCCGTCATGCAGACCCGTGACGCACTGGTCCGGGTCGCCGCCGAGTGCGCGGAGGACCTGGCCGCGGACGGTGTCGTGTACGCCGAGGTGCGGTACGCGCCCGAGCAGCACCTGGAAGCCGGGCTGACCCTCGAAGAGGTCGTCGAGGCGGTCAACGAGGGCTTCCGCGAGGGCGAGCGCCGGGCGCGCCAGGACGGCAACCGGATCCGGGTGGGCGCGCTGCTCACCGCGATGCGGCACGCCGCCCGGTCGCTGGAGATCGCCGAACTGGCCAACCGCTACCGCGAGCAGGGCGTCGTCGGCTTCGACATCGCGGGCGCCGAGGCCGGCTTCCCGCCCACCCGGCACCTCGACGCCTTCGAGTACCTCAAGCGCGAGAACAACCACTTCACCATCCACGCCGGCGAGGCCTTCGGGCTGCCGTCGATCTGGCAGGCCATCCAGTGGTGCGGCGCCGACCGGCTCGGCCACGGCGTCCGCATCATCGACGACATCGAGGTCGCGGAGGACGGCAGTGTGAAGCTCGGCCGCCTCGCCTCCTACGTACGGGACAAGCGCATCCCGCTCGAGCTCTGCCCGACCTCCAACCTGCAGACCGGTGCCGCGGCCTCGTACGCCGAGCACCCCATCGGGCTGCTGCGCCGGCTCCACTTCCGGGCCACCGTGAACACGGACAACCGGCTGATGAGCGGGACGAGCATGAGTCAGGAATTCGAGAAGCTGACCGAGACCTTCGGATACACGCTCGACGACATGCAGTGGTTCACCGTCAATGCGATGAAATCAGCATTCATTCCTTTCGATGAACGTCTGGCGATGATCAGTGACGTCATCAAGCCCGGGTACGCCGAGCTGAAATCCGAATGGCTCTTCGAGCAGACCGCTGCGACCAGCGTCTCCACCTCGGTGGACGGCTGATCATCCACCTTCGGGAAACGGCCGGGAATCACTTTTCCCGGCCGTTTCCCGCGTTTTCGGAGGTTTGCGGGACGGGCAGCCGGATGGCTAAGTTGCAGAGCCGCTCACATCCCCTTCCCCAAGGATGAATTCCACATGAAGCAGTCTGCTGCCAGGACTCTCGGCGTCGCCGTTCTCGGTGCCGCTTTCGCCGCTGCCGCCGCCGGAACCGCGTCGGCCACCACGCTGCCGCTGGAAAGCGCGACCAGCATGCTGCCCGTCGCCGGCGCACTGACGGACGTCACATCGGCCAAGCCGGTCCAGGACACCGCCACGGAGCTCCTCGGCACCAGCCAGACGAAGGCCCTCAACGAGGTCACGGCCCCCGCCCGGAGCCTCCTCGGCGGTATGCCCACCGGTGGCCTGACGACCGACGGGCTGACGGCCGACGGTCTGCCGCTCGGCCTCTGAGGCCGTCCCGCACCTGCCTGTGGGCGGGCACCCGTTGCCGGGTGCCCGCCCACAGGCGTCTGTCAGGCCCCGTACGGGGATTACCAGGCGGTCGCCGTGGACGACGGGCTCTCCTCGGGGAGGAGCAGCCACAGCGCCAGGTAGAGCAGGAACTGCGGGCCCGGCAGCAGGCACGAGACGACGAAGATGATGCGCATGGTCCTCGCGGAGGTGCCGAAGCGCCGTGCCAGCGCTGCGCACACTCCGCCGAGCATGCGTCCGTCACGGGGGCGGGCAAGTGCGGCCATGGTGGGCTCCTTCGCGAACCGTTACTGAGGGAGCGGTCCGTTGCGCTCCCCGGTATGACCAGGATGGCTCGCGCAACGGGGCAAAGCGTCGCTCTACGGGGCGATACCGACCCTGGAAATCCTCGGGGTCGGCCCCTGAGGGACCTCATGGCCGGTGCGGGGAACCACCCGGATCCGGTGCTGCTCGCGGCGGCGCAGCCGCGCCCGGCCCGCCGGTACGAACAGCGCGTGGGCGAGTGCGATGCCGGCGGTGTTCAGGATCAGCGAGTCGATGTCGACGACCTGGCCGGGCACCCCGGTCTGGCCCAGTTCGATGGCCAGCGAGATCAGCGTCCCGGCCGCGACCGTCCGGGTCAGCGAGGCCCACGGCGAGACGAGGAGCCGGCCCCCGGCCAGGGGCAGCAGGACGCCCAGGGGGGCGAGCAGCAGGAGTTCCTTGCCGATGCGGCGGGTGGCGGTGACCGGTCCGAGGGACAGGTCGGCCTTGATGCCGGCGAACGGCTGGAGGTTGGGGGCGGTCATCCACGGCACGTCCAGGGGGCGCAGTGTCAGCCACGCGACGAGCAGCAGGTGCGCGAGGAGCAGGGACACTCCGATCGCGCGGAAGCGGATGACGGCTTGGCCGCCCGAACCTTGACGCACGTGTCCCAAGACGCGGGCGGCGGCAGGATCGGTTCCGCTCAGGCCGGGGAGACCTGGCTCACCCTCCCGCGGCGCCCCCGTACCCGTCCCCGTCCCGTCCCCCTCAGGGCCGTGCCCGCACCGGTGCGGACGCGTCAGGGCTGTCGGGCCGCGTCCGTCGTCGGTACGGCCTCCGGGCTCGCCTTCGTCTCCGTGGTGCACAGGTAGGCGCGCGGTATGTAGGTGCCCGGTCCGCCCAGCGTCACCGAGCCGTCGGGGACGAGCGACTCGCTCTCGGTGTACGTACAGACGATCTGCGCGAGCGCCTCGGACGGCAGGTCCTCCGGCTGCACGCTCAGGCGCAGGGTGCCCTTCGGGTCGCCCGCGCGGGGGCCGCCGACGCGGAGCGCCTCGGGGACGTGGCTGGAGAAGCCCGCCCGCCGCTCCGGGGCCGGCGGTTCCTGGCGGAGTTGGTCCAGGAGGGCACGGGCGATCCGGAGCCGGTCCGACGTCGTCTCCTGCACCTTCACCGTACGGTCGACGGTGACCAGTTCCGAGGCGCAGACCAGGTAGATCTGTACGGGGATGCCCTGCTGGGCCTGGGTGGCGATGTCCTCCGCGGGCATGGCGCACGGCACCCGGGACGGGGCGGGCCCGGCGTCGACGGGTACCGAGGTGGTCCGGATCCCGCAGCCCGCCGCCAGTATGGCGCAGAGCGCGGAAGCGGCCACGGCCGCGGCGGGGCGGGGGCCCCGGCGTTCGCTGCGTGTCACGTCGCGTCGTCCTCCTCGTCCGGGATCTGTGCGTCGTGACCCTCGGTGGTGCGGTCCAGTGCCTCGGCGTCGCGCGGCAGGCGCAGGACGAACACCGCGCCGTCGCCGTCCGGCGAGTTCGCGGCGGTGATGTCGCCGCCGTGGATGTGCGCGTTCTCCATGGCGATCGACAGCCCGAGCCCGCTGCCCTCGGAGCGCGGCCGGGAGGCGCTGGCCTTGTAGAAGCGGTCGAAGACGTGCGGCAGCACGTCCTCGGGGATGCCGGGGCCGTGGTCGCGCACCTCGATGACGAGATCCTCGCCCTCGGTCCGTACGGCGACCCGCACCGGCGAACCGCCGTGCTTCAGCGCGTTCCCGATCAGGTTGGCCAGGATCACGTCGAGCCGGCGCGGATCGAGGCGGACCATCATGCCGCGCTCGGCGTCCAGGTCCACCGCGTCCAGCCAGGCCCGGGCGTCGATGCAGGCGGTCACCTGGTCGGCGACGTCCACGGTGTCCAGGACCAGACGGGCCGTGCCCGCGTCGAAGCGGGTGACCTCCATCAGGTTCTCCACCAGGTCGTTGAGACGCCGCGTCTCACTGACCACCAGGTGCACCGCGGGCGCGATCATCGGGTCGAGGCTGTCGGCCTCGTCCTCCAGCACCTCGGCGACCGCGGTGATCGCGGTGAGCGGGGTGCGCAGTTCGTGCGACATGTCGGCGACGAAGCGGCGGCTGGACTCCTCCCGCGCGCTCATGTCCGCGACCTTCTTCTCCAGGGAGCTCGCCGTTCTGTTGAACGTTCTGGAGAGATCGGCCAGTTCGTCCGTGCCGGACACCACGAGCCGGGTGTCGAGCTTGCCTTCGCCGAGCTTGCGGGCGGCGTCACCGAGCCGCTGCACGGGACGCAGCACCGTCGTCGCGGCGGCCTGCGCGAGCAGGGCCGAGCCCACCAGGGCCAGGGCGGTGGCGATCCCCAGTGACCAGGCGAGGGAGTTGAGGTCCTGCCGTTCCTGGTCGAGCGACTTGAGCATGTAGCCGGTCGGACCGCCGCCGATGATCTTCGTACCGGCGACGAGGTACGGCGTGCCGCGGATCGAGGTCCGCTGCCAGAACAGGTGGTACTCGTACTTGTTGCCCGCCTTGACCGGCTGCTTCTTGTCGACCTGCTTCTGCAGCGACACCGGCACGTTGTCGCGGGTGAACGTGTCCAGGTCGGAGTTGCCCACGATCGGCTTGCCGGCGTCGCGCTCGTCGATCAGCAGCACGCTGTAGCCGGGGCTGCTGCTCGCCATCTGCACGGCGGCGGCCTGCAGGTCCTCCTTGGTGGGGCTGAGCGGCAGCGAGGCCGCCCGGCCCTGCATCTCCTGACGGAAGTCCCCGAGCGCCGAGTCCTGCGTACGGGTCAGCACCGCCTCGCGGTTCAGCCAGTACGCGATCCCGGACGCGGACACCGCGGCGGTCAGCGCGACCAGTGCGAACACGACGACGAGCCGCAGCCGCAGGCTGGTCCAGCGGAGCCCGGCGAGCAGGCTCCGCCGCACAGCCGTACTCACTGCGGCGAGTCCAGCCGGTATCCCACGCCCCGCACGGTACGGATCAGGGTCGGCGAGGACGGTACGTCCTCCACCTTCGCGCGCAGCCGCTGGACGCAGGCGTCCACCAGCCGGGAGTCACCGAGGTAGTCGTGTTCCCAGACCAGGCGCAGCAGTTGCTGCCGGGACAGGGCCTGGCCCGGCCGGCGGCTCAGCTCCAGCAGGAGGCGCAGCTCGGTCGGCGTGAGCTGCAGGTCCTCCCCGTTCTTGGTCACGGTCATGGCGGAGCGGTCGATCACCACGTTGCCGAACGTCGCGGAGTCGGTGGACTCGCGCTCGCCGCGGCGCAGCACCGCGCGGATGCGGGCGTCGAGCACCCGCCCCTGCACGGGCTTCACCACGTAGTCGTCGGCACCGGACTCCAGACCGACCACGACGTCGATGTCGTCGCTGCGCGCGGTCAGCAGGATGATCGGCAACTGGTCGGTGCGCCGGATGCGCCGGCACACCTCGAAACCGTCGATCCCGGGCAGCATCACATCCAGCACGACCAGGTCGGGGCGCTGCTCGCGCAGCAGGTTGAGGCCGTCCTCTCCCGTCGCCGCGGTGGCCACACGGTGGCCCTGGCGTGACAGCGAGAGTTCGAGGGCCGTGCGGATGGCGTCGTCGTCCTCGATCAGCAACAGGAAAGGCACGCTGGTCATTCTGACCCATGGGGGTGCCCTAGTTCGACAGTTGGTCCCCCCTCATGCATCCGGCAGCACCGAATCGGCTCGGCGCCGGGCCCTGTGACAGGCCTGTGACAGTCGGCGGACAGCGCCATGAAATCGCCCCGGCAAGCTCGTTGACACAAGGAACGGACGGACTCCACCGACGGGGGGCGCGAGATGAACGCAACGCACAGCATCACCACCAGCGCAGTTGTCACGCGTCTCCACGATGTCGGGCGGAGCACCGAGAAGTCCGGCGCCGCGGTGAACGGGCGGGGGTGCGTTCGAGGCGCCGGGCGTCAGCACCCGTCGTACATGACGGTGGTCGACGCGGGTGACGGGGGAAGCGCGTACGGGGAGGTCACGGGGGAGCGGAAGGCCCCGGCGCGGTCCGAGGACGCCGAAGCGGCGTTCACGGCCTACGTCCGGGAGCGCCGCGCCTCCCTGTACGCCACCGCCTACCACCTGACCGGTGACCGGTTCGAAGCCGAGGACCTGCTGCAGAGCGCCCTCTTCTCGACGTACCGGGCCTGGGACCGGATCAGCGACAAGGCGGCGGTCGGCGGCTATCTGCGCCGCACCATGACCAATCTGCACATCAGCGCCTGGCGCAGGCGCAAGCTGAACGAATACCCGACCGAGGAGCTGCCGGAGACGGCGGGCGACATGGACGCGATGCGCGGTACGGAGCTGCGCGCCGTGCTCTGGCAGGCGCTGGCGCGACTGCCCGAGACACAGCGCACGATGCTGGTCCTGCGCTACTACGAGGGCCGCACGGACCCGGAGATCGCGTCCATCCTCGACATCAGTGTCGGCACGGTGAAGTCCAGCATCTGGCGGTCGCTCCGCCGGCTGCGCGAGGACGAGGTCCTCAGCTTCGGCCGTGACGAGGAGGAGTCCTTCGGCGAGCTGGTGGCCTGAGGCAACGGGGGACACGGGGGCGCCGCTTCGGGGGAGGCGGCGGTGTACGGGGGAACGCGTCGTCGCTTCGGGGGAGGCGGCGGTGTACGGGGGGAAGCGTCGCCGCTTCGGGGGAGGCGGCGGTGTACGGGGAGCTGAGGGGTCGGACGGGCCGGGGGGTCCTGTCCGGCCCCTCAGCGCGTGTGCGCGGGGTTCTCGTGCGCGCCGACCGGGGGCGCTGCCCCCCGACCCCCGCTCCTCAATCGCCGGAGGGGCTGAACTTCGTCGGGGGCGCTGCCCCTGGACCCCCGCTCCTCAATCGCCGGAGGGGCTGAACTTCACCGGGGGCGCTGCCCCCGGACCCCCGCTCCTCAATCGCCGGAGGGGCTGAACCCAGTGGCGGAGGCAGCTCGCTTCGCCGCGGTCACTCGCCCGCGGGGCTCGCCTTCGCCGTGGCCGGTGTGCGGCACCGGCCCGCCGCGGCGGCGGCCAGTCGGCCCAGGGCCTCGTCCTTGCCGCAGGGGTGCGCCCCCAGCTCGGCCTGACGCGCCACGATCCTGCGCTCGGCCCGCATCAGCCGCCATCCCCGCCGCAGCAGGAACGGCACGGACTTGCGGCCTTCCCGCAGGTCCCGCAGCAGCCGGCGGCGGAACGTCGTCGACGGGCGGCCGCGCAGGCACAGGGCGTCCGCCAGGAGGCCCAGAGACTGGCACCGCTCGACTATGTCCGCGGCGAAGATCCCCTCGGCCACGAAGAGCGGGGTGCGCTCGATGTGGAAGACCTCGTGGCCCGTCCGCGAACTGGTCGAGATGTCGTACACGGGTATGTCGGTGCGTCCGGTGCGGCACAGTTCCGTGATCGCGGCGATCGCGGCGTCGGCGTCCCAGGACCGTGCGGAGTCCCAGTCGATGTCCGTACTGCCGGTGACGAGCGGCAGCGTGGGGTCGCCCGCCTCCTTGTAGAAGTCGTCGAGGCGCAGCACCGGAAGGCCGGTGCGGGCGGCCAGGGATGACTTGCCGGAGCCGGAGGGGCCCGCCAACAGGACGACGCGGGTCGAAAGCGCTTGGGAACTCACGGAACACAAGTGTGAGGCATTGACCCGCGCAGGGGATCCCCGGAGGTCCTGTTGGTATCCGGCATCACACCTCAACTACGCTGTGCGCTCAACCGATTACTCGACTGATGGTTCGACCGGCCCCGATCAGGTGGGAACTCCATGGCACGTCACGCACTTTCCAAGTCCCGGCGCCGCTCTCTGCTGCGGGCAGGCCTGACCGTTGCCGCCGTGGGGGCAGCGCTCGGTGCGGGGGGAGCGGCGGCGCAGGCCGCCCCCCTGCCCCTCGGGCAGGCGACGGGCGCCGACACCGACCTCGGCGCTGCGAGCGCGGCGGGGATCGCCGGGGGGCTCGGCCACTCCCTCGACAACAGCGTCGCGCCCGTGACGCATCTGCGGCTCAACCCGCTGGCCGGCACGGGCGTGGACCCGCTCGACAATGCCGTGGGCACGCAGGTCGCCGACTTCAAGCCGATCTCCACCGAAGTCGCCACCGACCCCCTGACCAGCGGCGGCGCGCTGAAGGACCTGCCCGTGGCGGGACAGGCCACGGGCCTGCTGCCCGGCTGACGGCGCGGTGCGCAGTGGCCCGTACCCCCCCGTCCGCGGGGGTACGGGCCACTTCCGTGGTTGCGTCAGTACGAGGAACCCGAGGCGCCCAGCGCGCCCGTCGGGTGCCAGACCGTCTTGGTCTCCAGGAACGCCGTCAGCCGCCGGGTGCCCGGATCGGCCGACCAGTCGACGCCGTCCACAGGCTGTGGACGCGATACGCGCTTCAGGTTGTCCGCGGCCGCGATCTCCAGCTCCTTCGCCAGATCCGCGTCGGCCCCCGTGAGGTCGATGCCGTTCACGTCCTGGTGGGAGGCGAGCGGCGTGGCGATCTCCGCGGTCTTCCCCGACAGGATGTTGACCACACCGCCCGGCAGGTCCGAGGTGGCCAGCACCTCGCCCAGCGACAGCGCGGGCAGCGGGGCCTCGGCCGAGGCGATGACGACCGCGGTGTTGCCGGCCGCGATCACCGGGGCGAGCACCGAGACCAGGCCCAGGAACGACGACTCCTGCGGGGCGAGGACGGCCACCACTCCCGTCGGCTCGGGCGTCGAGAGGTTGAAGAACGGCCCCGCGACCGGGTTCGCCCCGCCCACGATCTGGGCGATCTTGTCCGTCCAGCCCGCGTACCAGACCCAGCGGTCGACCGTCGCGTCCACGACGGCCCCGGCCTTGGACTTCGACAGCCCCTCGGCCTCCGCCACCTCGCGGACGAACTGGTCCCGGCGGCCCTCCAGCATTTCCGCGACGCGGTAGAGGATCTGGCCGCGGTTGTACGCGGTCGCCCCCGACCAGCCGCCGAACGCCTTGCGGGCGGCCACGACGGCGTCCCGCGCGTCCTTGCGGGAGGACTGGGGCGCGTTCGCCAGCCACTTGCCCTTCGAGTCCGTCACCTCGTACACCCGGCCGCTCTCGGAGCGGGGGAACTTGCCCCCGACGTACAGCTTGTAGGTCTTGAAGACGCTCAGTCGCCCGTCAGACATCGAGGTAGGCCTCCAGACCGTGACGGCCGCCTTCGCGGCCGAAGCCCGACTCCTTGTAACCGCCGAACGGCGAGGTCGGGTCGAACTTGTTGAACGTGTTGGCCCAGACGACGCCCGCCCGGAGCTTGTTCGCCACCGCGAGGATGCGGGAGCCCTTCTCCGTCCAGATGCCCGCCGAGAGGCCGTACTGGCTGTTGTTGGCCTTGGCGACCGCCTCGTCCGGCGTGCGGAAGGTCAGCACGGACAGCACCGGGCCGAAGATCTCGTCGCGGGCGACGGTGTGCGCCTGGGTGACGCCGGTGAACAGCGTCGGCGCGAACCAGTAACCGGCCGACGGCAGCTCGCACGGCGCCGACCAGCGGTCCGCGCCCTCGGCCTCGCCCGTCTCGACGAGCGTGGTGATCCGGGAGAGCTGCTCGGCGGAGTTGATCGCGCCGATGTCGGTGTTCTTGTCCAGCGGGTCGCCCAGGCGCAGCGTGGACAGCCGGCGCTTGAGGGAGTCCAGCAGCTCCTCCTCGATCGACTCCTGCACGAGGAGCCGGGAGCCGGCGCAGCAGACCTGGCCCTGGTTGAAGAAGATGCCGGTGACGATGCCCTCGACCGCCTGGTCGATGGGGGCGTCGTCGAAGACGATGTTGGCGCCCTTGCCGCCCAGTTCCAGCGTGGCCTTCTTGTCCGTGCCCGCGATCTGGCGGGCGATGGCCTTGCCGACGGCGGTCGAGCCGGTGAACGCGACCTTGTTCACGTCCGGGTGCGAGACCAGTGCCTCGCCCGCGTCGCCGTACCCGGTCAGGATGTTGACGACACCCTTGGGCAGGCCCGCCTGGCGGCAGATGTCCGCGAAGAACAGCGCGGACAGGGGCGTCGTCTCGGCGGGCTTGAGCACCACCGTGTTGCCGGTGGCGAGCGCCGGGGCGATCTTCCACGCCAGCATCAGGAGCGGGAAGTTCCACGGGATGATCTGACCGGCCACGCCCAGCGGGCGCGGGTTCGCGCCGTAGCCGGCGTGGTCCAGCTTGTCGGCCCAGCCCGCGTAGTAGAAGAAGTGCGCGGCGACCAGCGGGAGGTCCGCGTCGCGGGTCTCCTTGATCGGCTTGCCGTTGTCCAGGGTCTCCAGGACCGCGAGCTCGCGGGAGCGCTCCTGGATGATCCGGGCGATCCGGAACAGGTACTTGGCGCGCTCGGAGCCGGGCAGCGCCGACCACTTCTCGAACGCCCGGCGGGCCGCCTTCACGGCCCGGTCCACGTCCGCGGAGCCCGCCCGCGCGACCTCGGAGAGCACCTCCTCGGACGACGGGCTGACCGTCTTGAAGACCTTGCCGTCGGCGGCTTCGGTGAACTCGCCGTCGATGAACAGGCCGTACGAGGGGGCGATGTCGACGACGGAACGGGATTCCGGCGCCGGTGCGTACTCGAATGCAGATGCCATGGGAATCAGTCCACCGTCACGTAATCGGGGCCGGAGTAACGGCCGGTGCTGAGCTTCTGGCGCTGCATCAGCAGGTCGTTCAGCAGGCTGGACGCGCCGAAGCGGAACCAGTGGTTGTCCAGCCAGTCCTCGCCCGCCGTCTCGTTCACCAGCACCAGGAACTTGATCGCGTCCTTGGAGGTGCGGATGCCGCCGGCCGGCTTCACGCCGATCTGGACGCCGGTCTGCGCACGGAAGTCGCGCACCGCCTCCAGCATCAGCAGGGTGTTCGCGGGGGTGGCGTTGACGCCGACCTTGCCGGTCGACGTCTTGATGAAGTCCGCGCCCGCCAGCATCCCGAGCCAGGAGGCCCGCCGGATGTTGTCGTACGTGGACAGCTCGCCGGTCTCGAAGATCACCTTCAGCCGTGCCCGGCCGCACTCGGCCTTCACGGCGAGGATCTCCTCGTACACCTTCAGGTAGCGGCCGGAGAGGAAGGCGCCCCGGTCGATCACCATGTCGATCTCGTCGGCCCCGGCCGCCACGGCGTCGCGGACGTCCGCGAGCTTCACGTCGAGCGCGGCGCGCCCGGCGGGGAAGGCCGTCGCGACGGACGCCACCTTCACGCCGGAGCCGGCCAGGGCGGCGACCGCGGTCGCCGCCATGTCGGGGTAGACGCAGACAGCGGCGGTGCGCGGGGTCGTGCGGTCGGTGGGATCGGGGTTGACGGCCTTGGCGGCGAGAGCCCGGACCTTGCCCGGGGTGTCCGCGCCTTCCAGCGTCGTCAGGTCGATCATCGAAATGGCCAGGTCGATGGCGTACGCCTTGGCCGTCGTCTTGATCGAACGGGTTCCGAGCGAGGCGGCGCGCGCTTCCAGGCCGACGGCGTCGACGCCGGGCAGCCCGTGCAGGAAGCGGCGCAGCGCACTGTCGGACGCCGTCGCGTCGGCGAATGCGGGGGCAGTGGTGGGCATGGTCACCACATGAGCATATCTACGCGCGTAGCGGCCTGTACAGGGGCCCATGCCGTTCGCGCATCGCGCGGCGGCCCCGCATCGCGCGTTCTTCGGCGTGGGGCGGGGCGATGTGGTGCGGTGAGGTAGGTGCGACGCGCGGCTCACGGCGGAAGGCGCCCGGCGGGTATGCGGGGCGCGTCCGGGGCCCGCCTTCCGGACGTCGTGCGGGTGTCCGGGATGCGCCCCGCGGGCTCGGTACGCGCGCCCGGGACCCGTCCTGCCGGGCCGCGTACGCGCCTGCGGGCGGCCGCCCCCGCGTCCGGCGCGCACGTCAGGCAGAATCGGGCTCATGACGAGCCCCACGCCGCCCTCCGAGCCCACCTACGCCGACCGGACGTTCCGGTCGCCCGCCGGGCTGGTCGGGGGCGCCCTGCTGCTCCTGCTCATCGGCTGGATCGGCGGGGACGCCGCGATCCGGGGCGAGGGCCGGGTGCCGTGGCTGGCGCTGGCCGGACTGCTGACCGCGGTGCCGCTGGTGGTCGCCTTCACGCTGCGCCCCGTGGTCTTCGCCAACGAACAGCGCCTGCGGATCCGCAACCCGTTCCGGACGATCACGCTGCCGTGGACCGACGTCGCGGACGTCCGGGCCGGGTACTCCAGCGAGGTCATCGCGAACGACGGCCGGAAGTACCAGCTGTGGGCGGTCCCGGTGTCGCTGCGGCAGCGCAAGAAGGCCGCCCGCGATCAGTCCCGGCAGTCGATGGACGACCCGTACCGCAGGACGTCCGTCACCGCCGACGTGCGCGACACGAAGGCACGGGTGGCGGCCGCGGACCAGACGGTCGTGGACCTGAGGGAGATGGCCGAACGCGCGGGCGACAAGCCCGTCCCCGGGGCCCCCGTCACGTCAGTGCGCTGGGCGTACGAGGTGATCGCGCCGGCCGCGGCGGGCGCGGTGCTGCTGGTGGTGCTGGGCGCGATCGGCTGAGGGACGGACCGCCGCGCGAGCGGGGGGAGCGCGTCCGGTCCTGAGGGCCGTGACGTGTGCCCCGCACCGGGCGGTGGGCGGCGGACAGGCCAGCGTCCGGCGGTGGCGGGCCCGCGCCGCCGGTGCGGCGTCGCGGGGAGCGGTGGCGGCGTGGTGACCGCCCGGCTCACCAGCAGGGCCCCCTCATGCTCCCCGCCCGCCGCCGGGCCCTCCCGTCGGCCGCACGGTCCGCCGCGTGTGCGGCGCCGTCGCGCCCGGCCGGGGCGCTCCGCCCCGCACGGGTCGCGGCCACCCCTGCCGGGGGACGGGCACGACACCCGCGCAGGGCGCCCCGGACCTTCCGGATCAGATGCCGGCCGCGGCCGCCAGGTCCCGCTTGATGCCGGCCAGCAGCTCCGCGCCCTTCGCGCGGGCCGCGGGCAGCTCGTCGGCCGAGCCGACCGGCACCACGACCTCCAGATAGCACTTGAGCTTCGGCTCGGTGCCGCTCGGACGGACGATCACCCGCGCGCCCTCCAGCTGGTAGCGCAGCCCGTCCGTGGGCGGCAGCTGCCCGGCGCCTTCCGTCAGATCCTCGGCCGAAGTGACGGCGAGGCCCGCGAGTGCGGTCGGCGGACGCTCGCGCAGGCGGCGCATGGCGTTCGCGATGACGGACAGGTCCTCGACCCGGACCGACAGCTGGTCGGTGGCGTGCAGTCCGTGCTCCAGGGCCAGGTCGTTCAGCAGGTCCAGGAGCGTGCGGCCCTGCTCCTTGAGCACGGAGGCGAGCTCGGTGGCCAGCAGCGCGGCCGTGATGCCGTCCTTGTCGCGGACGCCGTCCGGGTCGACGCAGTAGCCGAGCGCCTCCTCGTAGCCGTAGCGCAGCCCCTCCACGCGGGCGATCCACTTGAAGCCGGTCAGCGTCTCCTCGTAGCCGAGACCCGCCTTCCCGGCGATCCGGCCCAGCAGCGACGACGACACGATGGACTCCGCGAACACGCCGGTGACGCCGCGGCGGACCAGGTGAGCGGCGAGCAGCGCGCCGACCTCGTCGCCGCGCAGCATCCGCCAGCCGCCGTCCGCGGCCGGATCCGGGACGGCGACGGCGCAGCGGTCCGCGTCGGGGTCGTTGGCGATGATGATGTCCGGGTCCGAACGGCGCGCGGTCGCGAACGCGAGATCCATCGCGCCGGGCTCCTCCGGATTGGGGAACGCCACGGTGGGGAACGCGGGGTCGGGCTCGGCCTGCTCGGCGACGAGGACCGGGGCGGGGAAGCCGGCGCGGTCGAAGGCGGCGGTGAGCACGGACGTGCCGACACCGTGCATGGCCGTGTACACGACGCGGGCGGTACGCGGCGAGCCGGCGTCCAGCACGGCGTCCGTGCGCGCCAGGTAGGCGTCCAGGACCTCGTCGCCGAGGGTCTCCCAGCCGCTGTCGGGGCGGGGCACGGTGTCCAGCGGGCCGACCGCCGCGATGGCGGCGGCGATCTCGCCGTCGGCCGGCGGCACGATCTGCGAGCCGTCGCCGAGGTAGACCTTGTAGCCGTTGTCGCGCGGCGGGTTGTGGCTGGCGGTGACCTCGACGCCCGCGACGGCCCCCAGATGCCTTATGGCGTACGCGAGCACGGGGGTGGGGAGCGGGCGGGGGAGCACCGCCGCCCGCAGACCGGCGCCGGTCATCACGGCTGCCGTGTCCCGGGCGAACTCGGTGGACTTGTAGCGGGCGTCGTACCCGATGACGACGAGGCCGCCTTCCCGCCCCTGGTCCTTCAGGTACGCGGCGAGCCCGGCGGCGGCGCGGATGACGACGGCGCGGTTCATCCGCATGGGCCCGGCGCCGATCTCGCCGCGGAGTCCGGCGGTGCCGAACTGGAGCGTGCCGGCGAAGCGGGCGGTGAGTTCGTCGAGGTCCTCGGCGTCGATGAGCTTGGCGAGCTCGTCGCGGGTCTCGGGGTCGGGGTCCTCGGTGAGCCAGGTCGTGGCCCGGGCGATGAGGTCCTGCGTCGTCACGGTGTCCGCCTTTACGGTGTCCGGGTTCCGGGGTGCTTCGGGGGTGGGGTGCGGGAGCGGGTGCGCGTGCGGGGCCGGGGTGCGGTGGGGCGCCGGGGGTGTCTTCGCGCCTGCGGCGGCCTCGTTCCCCTGCCCGCGCCTTCCCGTACCCGGGGCTCTGCCCCGCGCCCCGCTCCTCAATCGCCGGACGGGCCGGGGGCTCGGCCGGCCGGATGTGGCGTTGCTCCGGGCCCGCGCCCGGCCGGTGGGGGCGGGGCAGTGCCGCCGTCCCCACCGGCCGGGCGGGCCGGGGCCGACGCTCCGGGTCAGATCCGGTCCAGGACCCTCGCCAGCAGCGAGCCCATCCGGGTCGCCGAGTCGCGCCCCGCCTGGAGGACCTCCTCGTGGTTCAGCGGCTCCCCGCTCAGCCCCGCCGCCAGGTTCGTCACCAGGGAGATGCCCAGCACCTCGGCGCCCGCCTCGCGGGCCGCGATGGCCTCCAGCACCGTGGACATGCCGACGAGGTCGCCGCCCATCACGCGGACCATGTTGATCTCGGCCGGGGTCTCGTAGTGCGGGCCGGGGAACTGCACGTACACGCCCTCTTCGAGGGTCTCGTCGATCTCCTTGCACAGCGCCCGCAGCCGCGGGGAGTACAGGTCGGTCAGGTCGACGAAGTTGGCGCCGACGATCGGCGAGGCCGCCGTGAGGTTGATGTGGTCGCTGATCAGCACCGGCTGCCCGGGGCGCATGCCCTCGCGCAGACCGCCGCACCCGTTCGTCAGCACGATGGTCTTGCAGCCCGCGGCGACGGCGGTACGCACCCCGTGCGCCACTGCGGCGACGCCACGGCCCTCGTAGAAGTGGGTACGTCCCAGGAAGACCAGGGCGCGCTTGTCGCCGATGCGGTACGAGCGGATCGTGCCGCCGTGGCCCTCGACGGCGGGCGCGGGGAAACCGGGCAGGTCGGTCACCGGGAACTCGGCCTCCGGAATGCCGAGCGCATCGCCGGCGGGTGCCCAGCCGGAGCCCATCACGAGGGCGACGTCGTGGGTCTCGGCACCGGTCAGCTCGCGCAGGCGGGCGGCGGCGTCGGCGGCGGCGGCGTGCGGGTCGCCCTGGATGTGTTCCGGAATAACTGATGCGTTCACGCGGATGAGCGTAACCGCTGAATCCCTACGCGCGTAGATGCGCCCGTACAGAGTCTTGCCGCGTTCGTTCGTGTGTTCGCACAGCGTCCCCGCGGTGATCGCGGGAAAAGGCAGATCAGTGCGGGTTTCCGGCGCTCAGCAGGGGCGCTTGCGGAGTTCCATCACATAATCGTGCGGCGCGCCCGCGGAGTCGGCCGCGTCGGCCACCTCGCCCAGGTAGCGGGCGGACGGCAGCCCGCCCTCGTACCCGTTCAGGACGTACATCCAGGCCGGCTCCTCGCCGTCCAGGGTGTGGACCCGGACCCGCATGCGGCGGTAGATGTCCAGGCCGACGCCCTCCCACCGGTCCATGGAGTCCTCGTCCATCGGCGCCAGGTCGTACAGCGCCACGAACACCTGGGAGCGGGGCGCCTCGACCACCGTGGCCAGCGCACCCTCCCAGCCCATCTGCTCGCCGCCGAACGTCAGCCGCCAGCCGTTCAGCCAGCCGGTGCCGCGCAGCGGGGAGTGCGGTGCGCGGCGCGTCATCAGCCGCGCGTCGAGGTTGCCGGCGTACGCGGCGTAGAGCGACATGGGATCGAGGGTACGGGAGGTGACACCGGGAGCGTCGGTTCCTGGGAGGAACAGCCCCGCCCGGCAACCCGGACGCACCTGCCGCTTCCCGTGCCCGAGGGCCCCCGGCGCACGTATGGAGGGCCCCGGGGCGAAGCACCTTGGCGCGTGCGGGACAATGAAGTACGTACTGCATTCCCCCGGGGCGGCCCCCCGGACCCCCGGCCGGGGCAGCAGACGGCCGCGGGACGAGAAACGCGAGGCGGACTTTTCGTGACCCGGATCGTGATCATCGGCGGCGGACCCGGCGGGTACGAGGCGGCATTGGTGGGCGCCCAGCTCGGCGCGGAGGTGACCGTCGTCGACTGTGACGGCCTCGGCGGCGCGTCCGTGCTCACCGACTGCGTGCCCTCGAAGACCCTGATCGCGACGGCAGAGGTGATGACCACCTTCGACTCCTCGTACGAGGAGCTCGGCATCATCGTCGCGGACGACACGCCACACCTGGAGCAGGCGGCGCGCGTGGTCGGCGTCGACCTGGGCAAGGTCAACCGGCGGGTGAAGCGCCTGGCGCTCGCCCAGTCCCATGACATCACCGCATCCGTCACCCGTGCGGGCGCCAGGGTGATGCGCGGGCGCGGCCGTCTGGAGGGCCTCCAGGCCGCCGACGGCTCGCGCCAGGTCGTCGTCACCGCCGCCGACGGCACGGAGGAGACGCTCACGGCGGACGCCGTGCTGATCGCCACCGGCGGCCACCCCCGGGAGATCCCGGACGCGCTCCCCGACGGTGAGCGCATCCTGAACTGGACCCAGGTCTACGACCTCGACGAGCTCCCCGACGAGCTCATCGTGGTCGGCTCCGGTGTCACCGGCGCCGAGTTCGCCGGCGCCTACCAGGCCCTCGGCTCCCGCGTCACCCTCGTCTCGTCCCGGGACCGGGTGCTGCCGGGCGAGGACCCCGACGCGGCGGCCGTCCTGGAGGACGTCTTCCGGCGCCGCGGCATGAACGTGATGGCCCGCTCCCGCGCCCAGTCCGCCAAACGGGTCGGCGACCGTGTCGAGGTGACCCTCGCCGACGGCCGGGTCATCACCGGCTCGCACTGCCTGATGGCGGTCGGCGCGATCCCGAACAGCGCGGGCATGGGCCTGGAGGAGGCCGGGGTGCGGCTCAAGGACTCGGGCCACATCTGGACCGACAAGGTCTCCCGTACCAGCGCGCCGGGCGTCTACGCGGCCGGTGACGTCACCGGGATCTTCGCCCTGGCGTCGGTCGCCGCCATGCAGGGCCGGATCGCGATGTACCACTTCCTCGGTGACGCCGTGGCCCCGCTGAACCTGAAGACGGTCTCCTCGAACGTCTTCACCGACCCCGAGATCGCCACCGTCGGCTACAGCCAGGCGGACGTCGACGGCGGCAAGATCGACGCCCGGGTCGTCAAGCTCCCGCTGCTGCGCAACCCGCGCGCCAAGATGCAGGGGATCCGCGACGGCTTCGTCAAGATCTTCTGCCGCCCCGGCACCGGCATCGTGGTCGGCGGCTGTGTCGTCGCGCCCCGGGCGAGCGAGCTGATCCACCCCATCTCGATCGCGGTCGACAACAATCTGACCGTGGAACAGATCGCGAACGCCTTCACCGTGTACCCGTCGCTGTCGGGATCGATCGCGGAAGTGGCCCGTCAGTTGCACACCCGTAAGCAGGCGGGCGAGGCGTAACCGCTCCCGGGGGGAGCCGCGGAGAGCCGGGCAGCCTGGCCTGACGCGGCAACCCCCGGCAGCTCAGGCGTGCCGGCGGCCGCCGTTCGGTCAGTACGGGACAACAACGGGGCCACCTATACCACTTGGGGGCCCCTTGGATGTACAACTTCTGGTATTCGGCGCAAACAGCTGAAAACGCTCGGGCGGTCACGTTACTGTCAGTTTTGTGTTCGCTGCAGAACGTCGTCAATTGATCCTCGAAATGGTGCGTGCCAACGGGGCGGTATCCCTCCGTGAGCTCGCCCGCGTCGTCCAGACCTCCGAAGTGACCGTACGGCGGGACGTGCGGGCACTGGAGGCAGAAGGACTCCTCGACCGCCGGCACGGCGGTGCGGTCTTGCCGGGCGGATTCACGCGGGAGTCCGGCTTTCCGCAGAAATCCCATCTCGCCACCGCGGAGAAGACGGCCATCGCCGACCTGGCGGCCGGTCTCGTCGAAGAGGGCGAGGCCATCGTGGTCGGCGCCGGTACGACCACGCAGGAGCTGGCCCGCCGGCTCGCGCGGGTCCCCGGCCTGACCGTGGTCACCAACTCGCTGCTGGTCGCCCAGGCGCTGGCCCATGCCAACCGGGTCGAAGTGGTGATGACCGGGGGCACCCTGCGCGGCTCCAACTACGCCCTGGTGGGCAGTGGGGCCGAGCAGTCGCTCCAGGGGCTGCGGGTCTCGCGCGCCTTCCTGTCCGGGAGCGGGCTCACCGCCGAACGCGGACTCTCCACGTCCAACATGCTCTCCGCGAGCGTGGACCGGGCGCTGGTGCAGGCCGCGGCGGAGGTGGTGGTCCTCGCCGACCACACCAAGCTCGGCTCCGACACCATGTTCCAGACCGTGCCGACGGATCTCATCACCCGTCTGGTGACGGACGAGCCGGCCTCGCACGACGACCGGGCGGCCGCGGAACTGCAGGCCCTGGCGGACCAGGGGGTGCAGATCGCGGTGGCGGGCGCCGGGAACGGGCCGTCCTCGGCGGATGCGGCCCCGCCCGGCCGGGCCGCCCGCCGCGACATGCCCCTGCCGGGGCAGCGCCGCACGCACGCGCAGCAGTTGCGGGGCGCGGCGGTGCTGGCGGAGCCCGGGCCGGGGGACCGGGCGAGAGTGGCGGACCTTCGTCGCCGGTAGCGGGGCGGGCGCGGTCACGGTTCCGCCCGGGGGCGCAGCCCCCGGAGCTCCGCCCCTCAAGCCCCCGTACGCCGCCCGGGGGCCTCGCGGGCTCCGGATCGGGCCGGGACCAGCCTGGGGCCCCCTCAGGCGGCCTGCAGCCCCCGCAGCGTCAGCGTCAGCAAGCGCCCCGCCAGCCCCGGATCATCCGGGGACTGCTCGGCGGCCAGCGCGATCGCGTTCGTCAGCTGCATCAGGTCGTCGATGGACACGTCGGCCCGCACCGTCCCGCTCGCCTGCGCCCGGCGAAGCAGTACCGAACCCGCCTCGCGCAACGGCACATTGCACCCCGACAGTGCCGAAGTCTCGTCCCGGCACGTCGACATGAGCGCCTGGGCCAGTCCCCGGTACTCACCCGCATGAGTAATGAGCGCGCCCAGCCACTCCACCAGACCGGTGCACGGCTGCTCCGCCTCGGCCAGTTCGTGCGAGCGGTCGATCAGGGAGGTCACCGCCTCCTGGAAGACCGCACTCATCAGCGCGTGCCGGGTCGGGAAGTGCCGGTACAGCGTGCCGATGCCCACGCCCGCCCGCCGCGCGACGTCCTCCAGGGACGCGTCGGTGCCGTGTTCGGCGAAGCTGTCACGGGCCTCGGTCAGCAGCCGGTCGTAGTTGCGGCGCGCGTCGGCGCGCATGGGCCGGTCCGGCGTGCGGACCGCTGTCCCTGCCGTACTCATCGCCATCGCGCAGTCCTCCCTGTGTCCGCTCCGGAGTCCAGGATGCCATCGCGCAACCGGAGGTGTCCTCCGTAACGCTGTACGGCCGGGCCGGACCGCGCGATGACCGGCGCCCCGGTCACGTCTTCCGACATGAGCGGGGCGCCGGTGGAACAGGTGTCGCGAGGATCAGTCCTTGATCTCGCAGATGACGGCACCGGAGGAGAGCGAGCTGCCGACCTCGGCGGCGAGGCCCTTGACGGTGCCGGACCGGTGGGCGTTGAGCGGCTGTTCCATCTTCATGGCCTCCAGGACGACGATGAGGTCGCCCTCCTTGACCTCCTGGCCCTCTTCGACGGCGATCTTGACGATCGTGCCCTGCATGGGGGAGGCGAGGGTGTCGCCGGAGGCTGCCGCGCCGGACTTCTTGGCCGCGCGGCGCTTCGGCTTGGCGCCCGCCGCCAGTCCGGTGCGGGCCAGGCTCATGCCCAGCGACGAGGGCAGGGAGACCTCGAGGCGCTTGCCGCCGACCTCGACGACGACGGTTTCGCGGCCGGGCTCCTCGTCGGTCTCGGCGTCGGCGGGAGCGGTGAACGGTTTGATCTCGTTGACGAACTCGGTCTCGATCCAGCGGGTGTGGATGCGGAAGGGGTCGGAGGTGAAGGCGGGGTCGGTGACGACGGCGCGGTGGAAGGGGATGGCGGTGGCCATGCCTTCGACGGTGAATTCGGCGAGCGCGCGGGCGGCGCGCTGGAGTGCTTGCTGGCGGGTGGCGCCGGTGACGATGAGTTTGGCGAGCAGGGAGTCCCAGGCGGGGCCGATGACGGAGCCGGATTCGACGCCGGCGTCGAGGCGGACGCCGGGGCCGGTGGGTGGGGAGAAGAGGGTGACGGTGCCGGGGGCGGGCAGGAAGCCGCGGCCGGGGTCTTCGCCGTTGATGCGGAACTCGAAGGAGTGGCCGCGCATGGC